>JAUSPV010000001.1 GCA_030652755.1 Caulobacter sp.
GACACCTTAAACTGTCCCCGGCTCCCGGCTCCGCCTCCACGCCCCGCGCCCTCAGCTGTTCCTTCAGCTTCCGTACCGGCGGGGCCATCAGGAAGCCGTAGGAGACGCAGCCGTCCTTGGTGTTGACGGCGTGGTGGAAGCGGTGGGCCTGGATCAGGCGCTTCCAGTAGGCCGACTTCGCCCTGGGCATCGGCCAGCGGCGGTGCACCAGTCCGTCATGGAACAGGAAGTAAACCGCGCCATAGGCGGTGATGCCGATGCCGACCGGCAGCATCCAGGTCAGCGACGTGTTCACCCCCAGCCAGATGGCCACGATGGCCGGCGCCGCGAAGACCACGGCGAACAGGTCGTTGAGCTCGAAGACGCCCTGGCGCGGCTCATGGTGGCTCTTGTGCCAGACCCACATGAAGCCGTGCATGACGTACCGGTGGGTGAACCAGGCGAAGCCTTCCATGAAGGCGAATGCAGCCAGGATCAGGCCCGCGAAAACAACGACGTCCAGCATGTCCGCCTTCTAGCGAATGCGCCTCGCCGCCAGATGGGCGAGGACCAGTCCGGCGGCGCCGACGCCGCCCAGTACGATCCAGGCCATATACACCGATCCGATGCCGCCGTCGCGCCAGAGGATGGCCTGGTAGGCCTCGATGGCCCAGGCGTGCGGCGTCCCCCAGCCCAGGGTCTGCAGCCAGGGCGGCATCAGGAAGCGCGGCACCATGCTGCCCCCGACCGCCGCCAGGATCAGGATCACGAAGGTCGACAGCATCTGCGCCTGGTCGCGCGTCTTGCAAAAGGTGACGATGGCCATGGCCAGGCCGGCCGCGCAGGCCGACACCAGCAGGGTCGTGACCAGCCACAGGGGCAGATGGGCCAGCACCGGCACCTGGTAGATGATCTGCGCCGCGGCGAAGATCGCCGTCGCCTGCAAGAGGCTCTGCCCAAGCAGGAACAGGAACTTGCCGTTGATGACCGGTCCCATGCCGGCCGCCCCGGCCAGGATGCGGTCGGCGACGCCCGAGCGCCGCTCGTCGATCAGGCTGAGCGCGCCATGCATGGCCGAAAACAGCGCGAACAGGATGGTCACCGCCCCGGCGTAGTAGGCGATGGCGCCGCCGCCCTTCCTGGCGCCGGAGATGTCCTCGCGGGCGAACAGGCCGGTGGTCGGCTCTCCGCCCGGCGGCGCCTTGGCCAGCGCGTCCATCGTCTGGCCGGCCACGGCCTGCTGGCGGGGCGTCAGGCCGCCGAAGGTCGGCGCCGTCTCCGCCAGGGTGCGGGCCGCCAGCACGTCGGGCATGGCGCGGCCCATGGCCTGCTGCACCCGGGCCATGGTCAGCGGCGCGGCCACGGCGCGGCTGGGGTCGGCGACGATCAGCACCGGCCGGGTCTCCAGCCCCGGGTCGGCGCGGATGATCAGGCCGGCGTCGGCGCGACCGGCGCGGACCAGACGGCGGACCTCCTCGCCCGAGGCCACAGCGTCGGCGCGCAGGTCAGGGTCGGCGACCACGGCCGCCAGCAGGCGGCGGGAGTCGACCGTTCGGGCCACGTCGGCGACGGCGAGCTTCAGCTTGATGTCCTCGCCGGTGGCGCCGGAGAAGACGGCCGAGAAGATCAGGAACACCAGCGGCGGCAGCAGGAAGGTCATCACCAGCGCGCCGCGGTCGCGCCACAGCTCCAGGGCCATGACGCGGAACATCGCGAAGGTCATGCGGTGCGGCTCCAGTCGGCGACCAGGGCGAACAGGTTCTGCAGCGAGGGTTGCCGCACCCGGATCTCGCGCGGGTCCAGCCCGGCCTTGCGCAGCCGCTTGTCGAGCCGTCCGGCCGTGGCGTAGCCGCCGGGGTCGAGCTTGCTCCAGACACTGGTCCGGCCGATCCGTTCCAGCCCTTCGCCGGCCATCAGGATCTCGCCGGCGCTGTCCGGCTCGAGGGTGAGGTGGACCATGATCTCCATCTCGTCGCCAAAGGCCTGCTCGATCAGCGCGCGGGGCGAGCCTTCCATGATCTTGCGGCCCTCGCGGATAAAGCCGACCCGGTCCGCCAGACCGCCGGCCTGTTCGAGGTCGTGGGTGACGATCAGCACCGAGACGCCGGTGTCGCGCAGGTTCCGGATCACCGTGTCGAGCGCTTCGCGGGCGTCCTGGTCCACGCCGACCGTCGGCTCGTCGAGGATCAGCAGCGCCGGGCGGTGCATGATCGCCGCGCCGATGTTCACCCGGCGCTTGTAGCCGCCCGACAGACTCCTGACCGGCATATGCTCGCGGTCGACGGTGCGGGTCAGCAGCAGCGATCGCTGCACGGCCTCGCGCAGAGCCTTGCCCTTCACGCCGGCGAGGCGGCCGAAGGTCTCCAGGTTCTCGCGGACCGTCAGATGGCCGTACAGCGCGATCTCCTGCGGCACCAGGCCCAGGGACGCGCGGGCCGAGGCGGTGGTGAACGGGTCCCCGCCATTGATGGCGATCTCGCCGCCCGACAGCTTCAGCCGCCCGCAGATGGCGCCGACCAGGGTCGACTTGCCCGCCCCGTTGGGGCCCAGCAGCGCGTAGATCTCCCCCGGCCTCAGGGCCAGGTCGATGCCGCGCAGAACCTTGCGCGGTCCGTACTGGTGCTCGGCGCGCCAGACGTTGAGGATGGGTCTGTCTGTCACGCGGCGGCTTTCCGGGCCTCGAACAGACCAAAGGCGTAGCGCGCCAACAGGCCGTCGGCGCCGGCCCGCGCCAGCGCGGCCTGCGCGGCGGCCAGGTGGGCGCTGACGGCGGCGGCGGCCTCCTGCGGCCCCAGCACGGTCACCAGCGTCGTCATGCCGGCGTCCTTGCCCAGATCCTTGCCCAGATCCTTGCCGGTATCGGCGATGAAGGCGGCGTCGATCAGATCATCCTGGATCTGGAAGGCCAGCCCCAGGCGCCGCGCGAACTCGCCGACGGCGGCGACCGAGGCCGCCGGCGCGCCGGCGATCAGGGCGCCCGCCTCGGCGGCGGCGACCATCAGGACGCCGGTCTTGCGATGGTTCAGAAGGTCGATGTCGTCCGCCGTCCGGACATGATCGCGGTCATTCAGGTCGAGCGCCTGTCCCGACACCAGCCCCTCGAACCCGACCGAGTCGGACAGGCGGTGGAGCAGCCCCGCGCGCGCGGCGTCCGGGAGCCGCTCGTCCCCGGAGATGACCCCGAACGCCTGGTTGAGCAGGCCGACCGCCGCCAGGATGGCCGTGGCCTCGCCGAACTCGCGGTGGGTCGTCGCCCGTCCCCGGCGCAGGGCGGCATCGTCCATGGACGGCAGGTCGTCGAGGATCAGCGAGGCGGCGTGCACCATCTCGAAGGCGCAGGCGGCGTCGAGGGCCGCCAGCGGCCCGGCGCCGAACGCCCGCGCGGTCAGCAGGGTCAGCATCGGCCGGAACCGCTTGCCCGGCGACAGCACGGCGTAGCGCGCCGCCTCCGCCAGACGGGCGGGACGGGCGGCGCCATCGGGCAACAGGTCCGCGAGCCGTCGATCCACGGCGGCGCGAAACTGTTCGATGACAACGGAATCGTCTTCCATGCCCCTGCCGTAACTGGCCGTCCCCCGAAGCGGGCAGGGCATTTGAGGCGGGCGGTCATCGACCGTCAACCGACGATGTTAAAGGCCGCACGGGCCGGTCAGGCGGCGTGGGCCTCGCCCCACTCGCTCCAGCCCAGAATGCGGGGCGTGCCGGGCAGGTACATGCGGTCGGAGCGGTCGATGGCGAAGCCCGCGCCGGCGATGGCGTCGGTGATCGGCCGGGTCAGGTGACAGCCGCCGGCGATGGCCTTCCAGGCCGGCTCGATGCGCCGCTGCCAGGCCGCCACGGCGGCGTCCGGCGCCAGGCCGTGCTCGGCGTAGAGAAAGCGGCCGCCGGGCCTGAGCACCCGCATCGCCTCGGCCAACGCCTTTTGCGGCGACTGCACCGAACAGAGGGTGAAGGTGCAGACCACGCAGTCGAAGCTGCCCGACTCGAACGGTAGATCCTCGGCCACGCCTTCGCGGATCTCGACCTGCAGGCCGTCCGGTCTGGGCGCGGCCATGGCCCGCTCGCGCAGTTCGTCGGACGGATCGACGCCGGACACGCTCTCGACCCTGGCCGGATCGTAGTAGCTCAGGTTCAGCCCGCCGCCGATGCCCAGCTCCAGCACCTTGCCGGCGGCTTTCGGCACGACCTTCTCCCGCTGCTTCATGATCGGCTTGCTGGCGCAGGCGCAGCCGATCAGCCGCGGCATGATGTGCCGATCCCAGAAGTTGGTCATTGTCCCCGCCCCCTCACCCATTTGGCCACCGCCCAAGCGTGGCCGTCATGGCGCAGTGTGCGCACAGCGTCGGCGGGATCAACCCAGACCAGCGTATGATCATCCTCGATCTTCAGCGCTGCGTCCTCGCGTGCGACTGCGACGGCGTACACGTGACCCTGGTTGTTGACCGCCTGCCCGTCGGACTTCTCGAAATACTGGGCGAAGGCTGTGACCGGCTCGCCGACCGAGATGACCAGCCCGGTTTCCTCGCCGAACTCACGGACCAGGGCGGTGACTTCGTCCTCGCCCGGGTCGACCGCCCCGCCGGGCAGGTCCAGCCAGTCCCCTCCGGCGACGGGTCGAATGCGGACCAGAGCGATCCTGCCGTCCCGCTCGGCGATGCCGAAGGCGGCCGGGCGGGGTGTGTGGGTCTTCCCCGGCGTCGGGGCGCCGAACTGCAACATCAGTCAACGCCGACCAGCGACTCGTAGGGATCGATCTTGCCCGCCTCGACGTCGGCGACGCTGATCACCGGCCAGCCGACCTTGGTGGTGGCGCTGTCGCGCCAGGCCATGACGATCAGGTCGCGAAGCTCGGAGGCGCCGGCCCCGATCCGCTCGGCCGCGAACTCCGCCCCCCTGGCCTGACCCGGCCGGAAGGCGCCCTCGCCCCACATGCGGTACAGTGGCGCGACCAGGGTGTTGGTCCGGCCGATGTAGCCGAGCACCCGCTTCTCGATCGGACATTTGCAGTCGGCGAACGGGACCATGGCGCCGCGGGCCATGTCGACCGAAACCGCGCCCTTCACGAAGTCGCCCTCGAAAGGTCCGTGGATCTTCTCGGCCGTGAAACCCTGCGGGTTCGGCTGGATGGACCAGCCATTGTAGTGGACCGTGGTGTGCAGCGGCTGGCTGCCGTCGCCGACGTAGTGGGCGAGGTCGCCGAGGCTGGCGAACAGCAGGTGCTCGCGGCGGATGCGGTCGCGCTTGTACCAGGCCTTGCGCGCGCCCCTCGCGGCCTTTTCGCCGGCCCTGGCCACGCGCCAGTAGCCGAAGTCCCGGACCAGCTGCTGATAGCCGTCGATGGTCGCGTACTGCAGGTAGCCGGCCTTCCAGCTGTCCGTGCCGGCGGCCTGCAGCGCCTTTTCGTAGTCGGCCCGGGTCGGCTGCAGGTCGGTGAACTTCGGTCCGCCCAGGACCTTGCCCTCGTCGTCGATGTCGACGAAGTGCGCGGCGTCGCGATTGGTCCCGTGGATACGGCCCGAGCCCTTGGACCTGTCGGGTTCGCGGGCCAGTTCGCCCATCTCCTCGGCCGCCTTCGGGCCGCGCACGAAGGCAGGCACCTCATCGGGAAGGGCCTGCACCGCCAGAACGCCGATCATCCGGTGCCCGGCAGCGCCCCAGGTCGCGGCCACGGTCGGCGAAAGCAGCAGGCCCGCGGCGAGGACCACGGCGGACAGACGGACGGCAGGACGCATCGACGATCTCCAGCAACAGACCGTCAGCTGATGCCCAGCGCGGCCTCCACGCGCGCCACCCAGGCCGACGTCCGCGGAAAGTCCGCCAGATCGAAACCGCCCTCATGCGCCACCCGGGTATAGGCGACCAATGAGACGTCGGCGAGACTGATGGAGTCGCCGACGAGGAACGCCGTCTCCTCCAGCCCGTCCTCGAGCCGCTGCAGCGCCGCCCGGCCCCGCTCGACCAGCTTTGAGTCCAGCGCCTCGCGCGGCTTGCCCAGATAGGCCATCTGGAATCGGGCCACCGCGACATAGGGCTCGTGGCTGTACTGCTCCCAGAACAGCCACTCGAACATCTTGGCCCGGTCGTAGGAATCGGCGGGAATCAGCACCGAGCCTTCGGCCAGATGCACGATGATGGCGTTGGATTGGGCCAGCGCGCGGCCGTCCGGCAGGATCACGAGTGGAACCTGTCCGGCCGGATTCAGCGCCAGGAAGTCGGGCGTCCGGGTCTCGGCGCGCAGAACATCCAGCTCCAGCCAACGATATGGAATCCCGAGCTTTTCGGCCGTCCACTTCACCTTCAGGCAGTTGCCCGACTTGCCGTCGCCGTAGATCATCAGGGTCATGCGGCCATGCCTCCGGTTGAGTTGTGCGGGTTGTTACGCGCGGCGGATGCGGGTAGAAGCCGCCCCCACGAGAAACAATCAGGGGGGCGCGTTTGAAACGCATCCTGCCATGCCTCGCGGCCCTTGTGATCGGGCTGCTGACGCCGACCGCCAATGCCCGGTCCAACGACCCCGTCGATCCCATCGCGGATCTCATCCAGACTTCGCTGGAGCAGGCCACGGCGCGGACTCCGTCCGCCGCTGATCGGGCGTTCCGGGCTCTGCGCGACCTCGCGCCGGACTGGACGCTGAAGGCCACCCTCTACCATTCCGGCGCCAAGGGCGTGGGCGGCCGCGACTCGCTGGGCTGCCCGACCGTGGCGATGCGCACGGCGGCCACCGATCGCACCCTCGTCCCCCGCCGGACGGTCCTCTACATCAAGGAAACCGTCGGCATGCCGATGCCGGACGGCGCCATTCATGACGGCTACTGGTACGCTTCCGATGTCGGCGGCGCCGTGAAGGGCAACCGCATCGACCTGTTCACCGGCCACAGCCGGGCTTCCATGAACCCGATGATGAAGCTGAACATGAAGACCGTCACGGTCTCGAGAGTCGGCACGTTCGAGGGCTGCCCCAAGCCGGTCGTCCAGGTGGCGATGCGCTGACGTGATCATCGTCACCGGCGACATCCTGGCAAAGCCCGATACACTGGACGCGCTGATCGGCCTCTGCCTCGACCACTCCCGCCGGTCGCGCGCCGAGCCCGGCTGCGTCAGCCACGACTCGTTCGTCGACACCGAAAACCCGCTGCGCATCTTCTTCTTCGAGCAATGGTCGGACATGGCAGCCCTCAAGGCCCATTTCGACGTTCCGGACTCCAACGACTTCATGCGCCAGATCCGCTCCCTGTCCGCGGGCGGCTCGAAGGGGCCGCAAATCCTCGAAGTCCGCTAGCGCGCGGCCACATGCGCCCGCTTCCCGCCGTCATGGCCCGACTCGTTCGGGCCATGACGGAGTATTGGTGCAACCGCAATCGAAGAGTCTGGCGCGACCCTAGATCCCGCCGCCGACGTTCGGCGGCGTCGGGGCCCGGGCCACGTGGATGCCGCACTCGGTCTTGTCCTGCCCCGCCCAGCGGCCGGCGCGGACATCCTGGCCTTCCTCGACCGGATTGGTGCACGGCCAGCAGCCGATCGACGGAAAGCCCTGGGCGACCAGCGGATGGGTCGGCAGGTCATGCTCGGCGACGTAGGCGTCGAGATCGTCCTTGGCCCAGTTGGCCAGCGGGTTGAACTTCAGCTGGTGCTCGGCCTCCTCGACCACCGCCAACCGCAGGCGATCACCGCCGTGGAAGCGCTTGCGGCCGGTCAGCCAGGCGTCGAAGCCGCCCAGCGCCTTGTCGAGCGGGATCACCTTGCGGATGTTGCAGCAGGCGTCGGTGTCGGTCTTCCAGAGGTCCGACTTGGGGTCGTGGACGGCGATGTCGGCGAAGGTCGGCCGCAGGTCGCGCACGTCGGTCAGGCCCAGGCGAGCGGCCAGCTGCTTGCGGTAGTCCAGCGTCTGGCCAAACAGCATGCCGGTGTCGAGGAACAGCACCGGGATGTCCTTGCTGACCTGACTGGCCAGATGCAGCAGCACCGCCGACTCCGCCCCGAAGGACGAGACCAGGGCCAGGCGGTCGCCGAACTCGGCGTACGCGGCCTCGATCACCGTGCGCGGGTGGGCGTCGCGCAGCTCGGCGCCCAGCCGGGCGCCGACGGTGTTGTGGGTGCGATCAAGCTGATCAAAGGCCATCGGAAGCGCGCTCCTCGAAGACTGGCGCCCGCGCGTCGGCCCCGCGCTGGTAGACGTGCCGGAACCGCCCGGCCGCGTGCGCCCACTCCGCCGGCGTGGAGCCGTCGGCGGGCGCGAAACTGTCGAAACCACAGCGAACCATGAAGCCGGCCTGCTCACGCAGAACGTCTCCAACCGCCCTCACTTCGCCGGTGAAGCCCAGGCGCTGGCGCAGCAGCCGGGCGGAGGTGTAGGCGCGGCCGTCGCGGTACTTGGGGAACACGAGCGCGACCAGCGCCAGGCGCGGCAGGTCGTAGGCCAGGGCCTCGACCTCCTCGTCCGACTGGATGCGAACCCCGACCCGCCGGCCGGCGGAGATCAGGGCGTCGCCCTCGGCCTGGAAACGAGCCAGCGACAGGATCACCGCGCCGGCGTCGGGCGTGACGTCCTCGTCGGCGACGTCGGTGAAGACGTCGTCCGCGGTCTCGTAGCGGCCGTCGATCAACCTAATGAGCGTCGGCATAGACAGCCTCCTTGAAGGGGGTCAGGCCCACGCGGCGGACGGTGTCGAGGAAGCGCTCCTCGCCCAGGCGGATGGCGAGGTAGGTCTCGACCAGGGTCTCGATGGCGTCCGGCACCTGCTCGGCGGTCATGCCGGGGCCCAGAATCTTCGCCAGCGAGGCGTCCTCCTGGCCCGAGCCGCCGAGGCTGAGCTGGTAGAATTCCTCGCCCTTCTTGTCGACGCCCAGGATGCCGATGTTGCCGACGTGGTGGTGGCCGCAGGCGTTGATGCAGCCGCTGATCTTGATCTTCAGCTCGCCGATCAGCTCGGCGCGGTCGGCGTCCTCGAAACGCTGGGCGATCGACTGGGCGATCGGGATGGCCCGCGCGTTGGCCAGGGCGCAGTAGTCCAGCCCCGGGCAGGCGATGATGTCGCTGATCAGCCCGATGTTCGGCGTCGCCAGTTCGGCGGCCCGCAGCGCCGCGAATACAGTCGGCAGGTCGTCCAGCTTGACGTGCGGCAGGACCAGGTTCTGTTCGTGGGTGACGCGGATGTCGTCGAGGCTGTGGCGCTCGGCCAGGTCCGCCACCACGTCCATCTGCTCGGCCGAGGCGTCGCCCGGCGTGGCGTGGTGCGCCTTCAGCGAGATCTCGACGATGGCGTAGCCGCTCTTCTTGTGCGGCTTGACGTTGTTGCGAACGAACCGGGCGAAGGCGGGATCGCCGGCCTTGGCCGCGTCGAACGCCGCCGAGGTCGCCGGCAGGGTCTCGAAGTTCAGCGGGGCGAAGGCGCCGCGGATGCGGGCCAGCTCGGTGTCGGGCGCGTCGGCCAGGGCGGAGTCGAGCTTTGACCACTCCTCCTCGACCTGGCGGGCGAATTCGTCGCGGCCCAGGGCGGCGACCAGGATCTTGATCCGCGCCTTGTAGATGTTGTCCCGGCGGCCATGGCGGTTGTAGACGCGCAGCACGGCTTCCAGGTAGCTGAGCAGGCGGCCCGCCGGCAGGTGCTCGCGGATCGTCGGGCCGATGTAGGGCGTGCGCCCCTGGCCGCCGCCGACGATGACCTCGAAGCCCAGCTCGCCCTCGCGGTTGCGGCGCAGGACCAGGCCGATGTCGTGAACGCGAGCCGCCGTGCGGTCCTTCGCCGCCGCCGTCACCGCGATCTTGAACTTGCGCGGCAGGAACGAGAATTCCGGGTGCAGGGTCGACCACTGACGGATCAGCTCGGACCAGACGCGCGGGTCGTCGATCTCCTCGGCCGTGGCGCCCGCGAACGGGTCGGCGGTGGTGTTGCGGATGCAGTTGCCGCTGGTCTGGATCGCGTGCATCTCTACCGTCGCCAGGTCGGCCAGGATGTCCGGCACGGTTTCGAGCTTGGGCCAGTTGAACTGGATGTTCTG
>JAUSPV010000013.1 GCA_030652755.1 Caulobacter sp.
AGAGGCAGGCGCACGGCATCGGCTGGGTCCCGGATCGCCCCTGCGGGCCGTCCGGGATGACAGTGAATTGTCGGGATTACCCCAGCAGCTCCTCAATCGCCTTGCGGGCCGCGGCGCCCAGGTCTTCCCGTTGCAGCGCGAAGGCGACATTGGCCCTCAGCAGGCCGATCTTGTCGCCGCAGTCGTAGGTGACGCCCTCGTACTCGAGCGCGTGGAAGCTTTCGATGGCCATCAGGCGGAACATGGCGTCGGTCAGCTGGATCTCGCCGCCGGCGCCCTTCTGCTGGTCGGCCAGCAGCTTGAAGATTTCCGGCTGCAGGATGTAGCGGCCCGAGATGAACAGGTTCGAGGGCTCGGTCCCCGGCGCGGGCTTCTCGACCATGCCGGTCATGCGGTTCAGCCGGCCGTCCTGACCGTCCAGCGCCACGATGCCGTACTTGTGGGCCTCGCCCTCGGGGGCCGGCTCGACGACGACGATGTTGCCGCCGACCTTGTTGTAGGCGTCCATCGCCTGGGCCAGGGCCGGGCGCCCCGGCGCGTGCATCAGCATGTCCGGCAGCATGATCGCGAACGGCTCATCGCCGATGATGTCGCGGGCGCACCAGATGGCGTGGCCCAGGCCCAGCGGGGCCATCTGGCGCACGAAGCTCATCTCGCCGGGCCGGGGCAGCTCGCCCTGGATGTCGGCCAGCATGTCCAGCTTGCCCTTGGCCTGCAGCTGGCTCTCCAGCTCGATGTGGTGGTCGAAATAGTCCTCGATCGCCCCCTTGCCGCGGCCGGTGACGAACACGAAGTGCTCGATCCCCGCCGCGCGGCCCTCGGCCACGATGTAGGACAGGATCGGCCTGTCGACGACGTTGAGCATTTCCTTGGGCGTGGTCTTGGCGCCGGGCAGCACGCGCGTGCCCAGACCAGCGACCGGAAGGACGGCTTTACGAACAGGTTTCATGCGTCTGGAGGTAACCGAGAGGGGCGGACAAATCTAGCGGCGGGGCAGGAACATCCCGGCGCGGCGATAGTTGCGGGAAGAACGCACATCTTCCGGAGACCGGTCCATGAACAAGCTCGCATCCCTCCTTCTCTTCGCCGGCGGCGCCGCCTTCGCCCTCGCGGCGCGTCGCGGGTCCGGGGACGCCCAGGGCCGCGACGCGCTCTCGTCCGGGGAGACTACTCCCACCCCGCCGCCGTCCGCCGCCACATGGCAGGGCTCGCCGGACGTCACGATGGCCCCGTCGCCCCCGTCGCCCCCGATCTAGCCGCTACTCGACCGTCACCGACTTGGCGAGGTTACGCGGCTGGTCGACGTCCGCGCCCTTCAGCACGGCCACGTGATAGGCCAGCAGCTGGATGGGCGCAGACATGATCAGCGGCGCGATCAGCGGATCGCTGGCCGGAGCGGTCATAACCACCTTGGCCCCGGCCGGAGCGTGTTTGGCGCCTTCCGGGTCGGTGATGAACACCACCTGGCCGCCGCGCGCCATGACCTCGCTCATGTTGGACGCCGACTTCTCGTAGTAGCTGTCGTAGGGGGCGAGGATGATGATCGGCGTATCCTCGTCGACCAGCGCGATCGGCCCGTGCTTCAGCTCGCCGGCCGCATAGCCCTCGGCATGGATGTAGCTGATTTCCTTGAGCTTGAGAGCGCCTTCCAGCGCCAGGGCCGACATCGTGCCTCGGCCGAGGTAGAGGACGTCGCGGGCCTTGGCGATGTCGACGGCGACGGCGCGGACGGCGTCTTCCATGCCGATGGCCTCGCTGACCAGGCGCGGGGCCTCGAGCATCACCTTGACCAGGCGCTCCTCCTCGGCGGTGTCGATCCGGCCCCGCGCGGCGGCGGCGGCCACGGCGATGGCGGTCAGCACCGTGACCTGGGCGGTGAAGGCCTTGGTCGAGGCGACGCCGATTTCCGGCCCG
>JAUSPV010000015.1 GCA_030652755.1 Caulobacter sp.
AGGGCCGCGGCTTCGAGATCGCCCAGGGCCGGCTCGGCCCGGGGCGCATCCACCACTGCATGCGCACCATCGGCACCGCCGAGATGGCGCTGGAAAAGATGTGCCGCCGCCTGATGAGCCGCAAGGCCTTCGGCAAGTACCTGGCCGACCACTCGGTCTGGGAACAGCGCGTCGCCGAGGCCCGCATCGACATCGAGATGTGTCGCCTGCTCTGCCTCAAGGCCGCCGACATGATGGACAAGGCCGGCAACAAGTCGGCCCGTCTGGAGATCGCCATGATCAAGGTCGCCGCCCCGCGGATCGCCCTGAAGATCATCGACGACGCCATCCAGGCCCACGGCGGCGCCGGCGTGACCACCGACTTCGGCCTGGCCAAGATGTACGCCGGTCAGCGCACCCTGCGCCTGGCCGACGGTCCCGACGAAGTCCACTGCCGCACCATCGCCCGCGACGAGTTCGGCAAGTACGGCGACCTGCGCATGCAGAAGAAGAACGACGCGGACAAGGCCCTGGAAGTGGCCGGCATCCGCTAGCTTCGACAAACCGGAACCGCTGATTTCAACAACGGTCCGCGCAAGGAACCCCGCCGGTGGCAACGCCGGCGGGGTTTTCTGTCTGTGCCGGGGACATGCACTTCAGTGCGTGTCCCCATCAGCCTCGGCATGCGACGGGCGACACGTACCGAAGACGGTACATGTCGCCCGTCGTCCCACTCCGCCGCCGCCGCCGGCTCACACCGTGACGGTGGGCCCGACGACGATGCCGTTGCGGGACATCCAGAAGGGCAGGGCCAGGGTCAGGGCCATCATCGCCTCGAAGGCCAGGGCCTGCAGCGCCCGGCCCTCGCCAGGCCCCTCCCGCAGGTTGTTGACCAGCCGTCCGACCAGCGCCCCGCCCCAGGCCAGGGAGAGGGCCAGCGCCATATAGGCGCCGACCGACGGGCTGTAGCCGAGCATGCCGGCCGTCCCGGCGTGCGAGGCCAGCAGCATGCCGCCCAGCGCCCGCGCCTCGCCCGGACCGTCGCGGCGGCCGGGAGCGGCGACAAGGCCCGCGCCCGCCATCGCCGGCTCGGGCCGCACCAGCAGGTAGCCGCCCATGGCGCCGGCCAGGCAGCAGGCGATCACGGCGAGGGGCAGGGCCAGTCCGAACACGGCGGATACTCCAGGTCAGGCGGGGGCGTGGCAGACGGCCTCGATGTTGTGGCCGTCCGGATCGAGCACGAAGGCCCCGTAGTAGGACGGATGGTAGTGCGGGCGCACCCCCGGTCCACCGTTATCGGTCCCGCCGGCGGCCAGGGCGGCGGCGTGGAAGGCGTCGACCTCGCCGCGGGTCTTCGCGGTGAGGGCGATGTGCAGCTTGCCGCGCGTCGCGTCCTGTTCGGCGATCCAGAAGAACGGCCGGCTGTCGCCGTAGCCGACGCTGTCGATCCCGATCACCGCCTTGGGGACCTTCATGACCTGTTTGAGGCCCAGCGGCGCCAGGGCCTTGTCGTAAAACGCCGTGGACCGGGCGTAGTCGGACACGCCGAACGTGATGTGGTCGATCATGGTCTCTCTCCCGTGGGGTCGGGCCAGAATAGGGCGTCATGGGGCCGGGCGGGAGCGCTGATCGGCGCCCCAAGTCTTGACTCCGGAGGGCCGCGCCCCTACTTCCCGCCTGTCGTTGGCACTCGGGGTGGCGGACTGCTAACAGCAGCCTCCCGGCGTCGACACACCGTCCAGAACAACCGTTACCTACGGAGACGACCCGATGAAGTTTCGTCCTCTTGGCGACCGCGTCCTTGTGAAGCGGGTCGAGGAAGAACAGAAGACCAAGGGCGGGATCATCATCCCCGATACCGCCAAGGAAAAGCCGCAGGAAGGCGAAGTGATCGCCGTTGGTCCCGGCGCCCGTGACGAAGACGGCAAGTACATCCAGCCGGACGTCAAGGCCGGCGACAAGATCCTGTTCGGCAAATGGTCCGGCACCGAAGTGAAGGTGGACGGCCAGGATCTGCTGATCATGAAGGAAAGCGACATCCTGGGCGTGGTCGAGGCTTAAGGCCTCCCGCATTCCCCGGACTGTTTCTTCCCCAACCCTTTTAGAAAGAGAGCACCGAAATGGCCGCCAAAGACGTCTATTTCTCCTCCGACGCCCGTGACCGCATGCTGCGCGGCGTCAACATCCTCGCCAACGCGGTGAAGGTGACCCTCGGCCCCAAGGGCCGCAACGTCGTGATCGAAAAGTCCTTCGGCGCCCCGCGCTCGACCAAGGACGGCGTCTCGGTCGCCAAGGAAATCGAACTGGCTGACCGCTTCGAGAACCTCGGCGCCCAGCTGATCCGCGAAGTCGCCTCCAAGACCAACGACAAGGCCGGCGACGGCACGACCACCGCCACCGTCCTGGCCCAGGCCATCGTGGTTGAAGGTCTCAAGTCGGTCGCGGCCGGCATGAACCCGATGGATCTGAAGCGCGG
>JAUSPV010000020.1 GCA_030652755.1 Caulobacter sp.
CCGAATGCGGCTTCGTCGCCATCCTCGACGCCGACAAGGAAGGCTTCTTGCGCTCGGAGACCTCGCTGATCCAGACCATCGGCCGCGCCGCCCGCAACGTCGACGGCAAGGTCATCCTCTACGCCGACACCGTCACCGGCAGCATGGAACGGGCCATGGCCGAGACCAGCCGCCGGCGCGAGAAGCAGGTGGCCTACAACACCGAGCACGGCATCACGCCCGAGAGCGTCAAGAGCCGCATCAAGGACATCCTGGCCAGCCCCTACGAGAAGGACCGCGTCACCGTCGACGTCGGCGTCGCCGAGGACGCCCGGCCGTTCATGGGCTCGAACTTCCAGGCCACGCTACGCGACCTCGAAGGCAAGATGCGCGAAGCGGCGGGGAACCTGGAGTTCGAGACCGCCGCCCGCCTGCGCGACGAGATCAAGCGCCTGAAGATGCTCGACCTGGAGTTCGCCAACGACCTGCTGACGGCGGAAGGCGAGACGGCGGACGCGAGCGTGCCGAAGAGGGAGCGCAAGGCGGCCAGGGCGGAGGCGCAGGAGCGGTTTCGGAAGGGGCGGTTGTAGGGGGTTTAGGCAGCGGTCGTCGTTAACCGCAGCCAATCCAGAGCACCCTCAGTAGCGTGCCAAGTGTCCTTGAAGTCCTGTACGTAGATGACCGCCTCACTGACCTCGCCGGGCGAGTAGTAGGCTGGGCGCCTGGAGGGCAGCCGCTTCTTGCCCAGCAAGAGCCCGACTACATGCTTGTTGGATGCCAATGCCGCATCCAACGCCGCGCGGGCGATCTCGTCGCCCCCCTGCTCCCTGAAGGCGGAGAGCACCGTTGGCCAAGTCATGAACGGGCTATCGTCATTCTCGTAGTCCGCGATCAGAGCCCTTAGTCCGACGGCATCGCCGTGGGCGGCCAGCCACGAGGCCAGTAGATATCGAACACCCTGGTTGTCGTTCGGATTGAGCCTCAAGAGGTCGCGCGCGTTATCAATAGCCTCAAGCTGATAGCCGCGATCCCATAGCGCTTGGGCCAGCGCCAAGCGCGCGCGCATGTAGGGTCGGGTTTCCAGCAGCCCCCAGAAGAGCCCAACATCGTCTTCGAAGGTCTGCGGCCCCAGCGCCGACTCTCCACCAGCCACCGCGCGCCGCAAAGTCCCCAGCTCGGCGTCCGAACCCGACGATTCGGATTCGGCCAGGATGAGCCAGGCATCCGCGCAAAATTCACTCTCCTTCAGAGCAAGCTTCGCCAGCCTCAGACGCGCAGCCGGCGTCGTCGCCTCCATCGCGTCGAACGCGATATCCTGCGCGCGTTCCAGCGCCTCTTCCTGAGACATCGTCAGCATTCCGCGTCCTCCCTTCACCCGAACGCCGGCAGCCCCCGCTTGGCCAGCAGCTCCACCATCGCCGACCGCGTCACGCCCAGACGTCGCGCGGTGGCGTCGATGGCGGCCAGCACGCCGGAGTCCAGCGACAGGTTGGCCTTCACCGGCCGGCCGAGGTCGCGGATCAGGGGGACGGTCGCGTAGAGCACCTCGCCCGTGTCGGGATCGGCCTCCGCTTCGGCGCGCACGGCCTCCATCGACCGGGGAACCGGCGCCGCGCCGCCCTGGGCCTCGATGGCCTCCATCCAGTCGCGCAGCCCCTCGGCGGCGTTGTCGAGCGCGTCCTCGATGGTGTCGCCCATGCCGGCGCAACCCGGGCAATCGGGAATGACGACGCCGAACGCACCAGGCTTGCCGTCGATCAGGGCGACATAGCGGGTCATCGACAGGGTCTCCATTCAATCGCCCAGCCAACCGGCCGCCTTGGCGATGGTGCGAGCGACGCCCGGCGTGAGTTGCCGGTGACGCGGAACAATCGCGGCGCCTGGTTTCCGAGGGTGGCGAAACACATCGTGCTTCCCGCCGCCCACATTGACCCAGCCCTCGCTTTCAAGCCGCCTGACGATCTTGGCGCGTGAAAGTTCGAGCACCGGCATGACGCCATCTCCATGCGTATATTTATGCGCCTTGGCGGCGCGCGCAAGGGGCTTGCGCGACGTGCGCCCATGTGGATCCATGGTTGAGCTTACACACTCATGAATTGTGCCGCAAATGCCGAAGTTCACCATCCTTTGCCGCGTCGATGCCTATGCGGACTACATCGCCGAGGTCGAAGCCGAGGTCATCGAGGAAGCCGTTGACCTCGCCTATGACGGCGACGCGTCCGTGAAGTGGGAAGAGCGTGGTGTCGTCGAGTTCGACGCGCGCCGTGTGGTCGCCCTGGACGACAACGGCGAGGAGATCGAGGAAACGGCGCGCGGTAAGGGCTGATTAGGTAACCCGGTACACTCTCCGCTGCATGGCGGGGGATGACGACAGCTGGAGCAACCTCGGGTTCGCCGAGGAACGGGCTGTGTTCGTCAGCGCCTCGCAGAACGCGCGCGTGCTGTCGGAAGGCTGGATCGCGGCGCACATGTTCTGTCCCGCCTGCGGCGCGGATCGGCTTGACGCAACGGCCAACAACACGCCCGTAGCCGACTTCCGCTGCGCCTCTTGCCACGAGGAGTTCGAGCTGAAGGCAAAGAACGGCCGCCTCGGGCGCAAGGTGGCGGACGGCGCCTATGGCGCGATGACGGCGCGGCTGCAGTCGGCGACCAGCCCCAACCTGCTGGCCATGGGCTACGACCGGGCGCGGATGCAGGTCCGCGACCTGATCATCGTGCCGAGCCACTTCTTCACCCAGACGATCATAGAGCCGCGCAAGCCCTTGGGTCCGCACTGTCGCCGCGCTGGCTGGCAGGGCTGCAACATCCTGCTCGGCGACGTCCCGGCGGCCGGTCGTATCGACCTGATCCGGCAGGGCGTCCAGACCCCGAAGGCCGCCGTGCTGGACCAATGGCGCGCGACGCGGTTCCTGCGCGACCTGGGCCAGTCCGCCCGGGGTTGGCTGCTGGATGTGATGAAGGCCGTCGAGGATATCGGCAGGCCGGAGTTCACGCTGGACGACGTCTATGGGTTCGAGGGGCGTCTATCGGCGCTCTATCCCGGCAACAACAACGTCCGTCCGAAGATCAGGCAGCAGCTTCAGGTTCTGAGGGACCAAGGATTCCTCGAGTTTGCCGGGCGCGGCAAGTACCGGCTACGGCGAGCGGCTTAGCCCCCACCACCCCCTCCATCTCTTGCCGAGACGGTCGCCGGGCGGTCAAGGTCGGTCAAGGACGGGCCTGCGGCCCGCCGCGTCGCGGCCGCGCTGCGCGCGGTCCTTGACGGACCTGGACCGTCCGGCACGCTGGCCTGCATGAGATTGAAGGGGAGGTCCCTTCCTGAAGGAAGGGGCGCGCACGGCAGTCCTCCCCGTTCACGGGGAGGGGGACCGCCGGGACGGCGGTGGTGGGGCAGCGCCAGCGGTGGGTGATTGACCGCCGTACACAGCGCCCGATCCTGACACACCCGCGCCGCCCCCTCCGATCCTGCTTAGCGGCTACGCCGCGACGCAGGACCACCTCCCCGCTCGCTTCGCTCCGGAGAGGACTGAACGCACCGCCTTCCGGTCAGCGCCGGGATCCATAACCCCCGCTCCAGCCCTTGCCCCGTAAGGGCCCCGGCCTTCGCCGGGGACACGGGAAATAGGGGGATAGACACCCTTCAATCCCCCACCCCTCACGCCGCCGGTATTCTCAACACGTCCCCGTCGACGGGGAGGGCGCGGGATCCAGCGCTTCGCGACGTCGGGGATGTGGTCGAGCGGGATCAGGCGGAGGGGACGTAAGCCTCCGTTCCGGACGTGCGCTGGTTCAAGCATGTCCGCCCGTCCGTGGGCAGCAGTTCGAGCCAACCGGAGAGGCCGG
>JAUSPV010000031.1 GCA_030652755.1 Caulobacter sp.
CGCGCATGTCGTCGGTGTTGGGCTTGAAGGTCAGGCCCAGCACGCCGACCGTCTTGCCGCGCAGGTCGCCGTCGACCGCGTCGGCGACCTTGCCGGCCATGGCCTTCTTGCGGGCGTCGTTCACCGCCACCGTGGCCTCGATCAGCCGGACCGGCGCGCCGGCGTCGCTGGCGGTTCGGACGAGGGCGAGGGTGTCCTTCGGGAAGCAGCTGCCGCCGTAACCGGGGCCGGCGTTGAGGAACTTGTTGCCGATCCGCTTGTCGAGGCCGATGCCCCTGGCGACCTGCTGCACATCGGCGCCGACGGCTTCACAGAGGTCGGCCATCTCGTTGATGAAGGTGATCTTCATGGCGAGGAAGGCGTTGGCCGCATACTTGATCAGCTCGCTGGTGCGGCGGCCGGTGAAGACGATCGGCGTCTCGTTGAGGAACAGCGGGCGATACAGTTCGGTCATCACCGCCCTGGCGCGCTCGTCCTCGATGCCGACCACGATGCGGTCGGGCCGCTTGAAGTCCTCGATGGCCGCGCCCTCCCGCAGGAACTCCGGGTTGGAGACCACCGCGAACTGCGCGTCGGGCCGAATTTTGCGGATGATGGCCTCGACCTCGTCGCCGGTGCCGACCGGCACGGTCGACTTGGTGACGATGACGGTGAAACCGTCGATCAGGCCGGCGACCTCTTCGGCGGCGGCGTAGACGTAGCTGAGGTCGGCATGGCCGTCGCCCCGGCGGGTGGGCGTGCCCACGGCGATGAACACCGCGTCGGCGGCCTTGATGGCCTCGGCGCCGTCCAGGGTGAAGCTCAGCCGGCCCTCGCGCACGTTGCGCTCGACCAGCGCCTCCAGGCCCGGCTCGAAGATCGGGATCTCGCCCTTCAGCAGGCGATCGATCTTGCCGGCATCCTTGTCGATGCAGACGACGTCATGGCCGAAATCGGCGAAACAGGCTCCGGACACCAGGCCGACGTAGCCGGTGCCGATCATCGCGACGCGCATGCGCTGGAATCCTCAGATTTCCTGGTTGTATGCCCCGACTTGCGGGTGCTTGCCCAGCCGGGGTTTGACCTCTTCGCGGAAGAGGGCGCGCATGTCGTCTTCCGACCGCGTGCTTTCGACCACCACGACCACCTCGGGCTTGTTCGAGGAGGCGCGGACCAGCACCCAGGAACCGTCCTCCAGCGCCACGCGAACGCCATTGACGGTGATCACCTCGGCGATCCGGCGGCCCAGGATGGTCCCGCCGGCGGCGGCCAGGGCCTCGTACTCGGCGACGATCTTGTCGACGACGCCGTACTTCACCTCGTCGCCGCAGTGTGGGCTCATGGTCAGGGAGGTGTAAGCGACGGGCAGGGCGTCCTTCAGGTCGGCCATCGACTTGTCGGGGTTGCGGTCCAGCATCGCCAGGATGGCGGCCGCCGCGGTCAGTCCGCAGTCGTAGCCCCGGCCCAGCGGCTCGTTCAGGAAGAAGTGGCCGCTCTTCTCGAAGCCGGCCAGGGCGCCGATCTCGGCGGTCTTGCGCTTGATGTAGCTGTGGCCGGTCTTCCAGTAGACCGTGGTGCAGCCGTTGGCCTCCAGCACCGGATCGGTGGCGAAGAGGCCCGTCGACTTCACGTCGACGATGAACTTCGCGCCCGGGTTCAGCGGCGCCAGGTCGCGGGCCAGCATCAGGCCGATCTTGTCGGCGAAGATCTCCTCGCCGGTGTTGTCGACCACGCCGCAGCGGTCGCCGTCGCCGTCGAAGCCCAGGGCCAGATCGGCCCCGTGTTCCTTCACGGCCAGGGACATGGCGTGGAGCATCTCATGGTCTTCGGGGTTGGGATTGTACTTGGGGAAGGTCCAGTCGAGCTCGCAGTCCATCTCGATGACCACGGCCACGCCCATGGCGCGCAGGGCCTGGGGCACGAAGGCGCCGGCGGTGCCGTTGCCGCAGGCGGCGACCACCTTCAGCGGACGCTTGACCTGCACCCGGCGGACGACGTCGGCGATGAAGCGTTCGCGGACGCCCTCGATCAGGGTGACCTTGCCGCCGGCGCGTTCGACGAACTGACCGCCCAGAACGATCTCCTTGAGACGGCCCATCTCCTCCGGCCCGAACGTCAGCGGACGGTTGGCGCCCATCTTCACGCCCGTCCAGCCATTCTCGTTGTGGCTGGCGGTGACCATGGCCACGCAGGGCGCGTCGAGGTCGAACTGCGCGAAATAGGCGGTCGGCGACAGGGCCAGGCCGATGTCCAGCACCTCGCAGCCGGCAGCGACCAGGCCCAGCATCAGCGCGTTCTTGATCGACAGGCTGTAGGAGCGGAAGTCATGGCCGACGACGATCTTCGACTGACCCA
Organism: Caulobacter sp.; assembly: GCA_030652755.1. GTDB lineage: Bacteria > Pseudomonadota > Alphaproteobacteria > Caulobacterales > Caulobacteraceae > Caulobacter. Next base: position 2,335 of record JAUSPV010000031.1, read on the forward strand.
GCTCGTGGATGTAGGTCCCCAGGCCCAGGCCCAGCGCCTGGATGCCCAGCAGGTTGATGTCGGGCCCGAACAGCCAGCGCGCGTCGTACTCGCGAAAGCCCGTCGCCTTGACCAGCGGCTCGGTCTCGTAGGCGAGGGTGTTGGGGACGAGGTCGGCGCGGGGAAGAAACGGCATGAGGCAGGACTCGCGTGGCGATGGGGCTCCCTATAACGCTCCTGCGACGGCTTGGTGAGGGGGCGGTCGAAATTTGGGGACGCCGGCGCCGCGATGTGGGTTCCCGCGGGCAGCGCCCTGCGACGTCAGACGACGCCGGCGCTCAGGACATCGTGAACGTGCAGCACGCCGACGGGCTTGCCGTCGCGCACCACGAACAGGGCGGTGATGCGGCTGTCGTTCATCGCTCTCGCCGCATCGCCGGCCAGGGTGTCGGGCGTGACCGACCGGGGATCGCGGGTCATGATCTGGCCCACCGTCTTGCCGGCGAGGCCGTCGAAGTTGCGGCGCAGGTCGCCGTCGGTGACCACGCCGATCAGCGCGCCGTCGTCGGATACGACGCCGACGATCCCCAGCCTGCGCTGCGTCATCACCCGCAACGCCTCGGGCATCGGCGTGTGCTCCGTGGCCAGCGGAGCCTCCTCCAGCTTGTGCATCAGGTCGCCGACCGTGCGCAGCATGGCGCCCAGCTTGCCGCCCGGGTGGAAGACGTGGAAGTCGCGAGCCGTGAAGCCCCGCCGCTCTAGCAGGGCCACGGCCAGGGCGTCGCCGAGCGCGATCTGCAGCGTCGTGGAGGTGGTCGGCGCGCTGACCTCGCCGGTCGCCTCGGGCGCGTCGGGCAGCTTCAGCACCAGGGTCGCGGCCTTGCCCAGCGCGCTTTCGGGATTGGCGGTGATGGCGATCAGCGGGATGCCGAACCGGCTGGTGTAGGCGAGGATGTCGGCCAGCTCGCGCACTTCGCCCGACTTGGACAGGGCCAGCACGACGTCGTCGACGCCGATCATGCCCAGGTCGCCATGGCTGGCCTCGGCAGGGTGGACGAACATGGCGGGCGCGCCGGTCGAAGCCATGGTGGCGGCGATCTTGCGGGCCACGTGGCCGCTCTTGCCCATGCCGGTCAGGACGATGCGGCCCTTGCAGGCGAACAGGGTCTCGACCGCCTGGACGAAGGCCTCGCCCAGCGCGTCAGCCATCACGCCGATGGCTTCGGCTTCGGTGGCGAGCACGCGGCGGCCGACCGCGACGGCGTCGAAACTCACTGCGTCTGCTCCTGAGGCTGACCGGACGGGATCGAGGAGCCCCGGTCGGCGTTCCACGGGCCGGCCAGGGCCAGGGCGATCATCGCGATCGCCGCGGCGGCGCAAAGCGGGAAGAAGAAGCGGTCTCGCAGCATGACCTCGGTATAGCAGCGGTCTTTGCCGACGGCGAGGTGGCGAACAGGCGTAGCGCGAGAGGCGCCCCCCTTTGGGTAATGGCCGCGACGAGGCGTGCGGCTAGCGTGACCCGGACGACAATGTCTCTGGAGGGATGGCCATGAAAACCCTGACGCTGTTGCTTTCGACCGCCGCCGTGGCGGCCGTCGGCCTTGTCGCCTCGCCTGTCGCGGCGCAGCCCGGTCCGCCGCCCCGGTCGTTTACCGTGCCGGTCGTCGCCGCCGACCGCCGCGTGCCGGAGACCGCCCCGCTGCCGCTGGCAGCCTGGCGCGGATACGCCTGGTGGCAGGTGCTCTCCTATTGCGAGGCCATGTACAGCGCCCAGTCCATCTATCTGAATCGGGTCGGTCAGACGGCCGAGCAGGCCAGGGTCGACGCGGAGATGCGCACGATCATGACCGCGGCCGAGACGCGCCTCATGGTCGATCGCGGCATCACCAAGCAGGTCGCCTGGCCGCTTTTGTCGCGGGAGACCGAGGAGTGGCTCATCGAGGAGGGGCCCGACTGGAATCCGGCCGACTTCCCGAAGCTGGGCTTCACCTGTCGCCTGGCGCTGGTGCGGCATGGCCGTTCCTGACGCTCAGGTTTGATGCGGATTGCGCAAGGCCGGGTTGGGATATATATTCGGGATATACGCGGAGCCGTCCAGTGTCCCGAACCACCCTGTTCAAGTCGAACCGCTCGCAGGCCGTGCGACTGCCGAAGGACGTCGCCTTTCCCGATGATGTTCGGGCGGTGACGATCCTCAAGGATGGCCGCCGCCGGGTGATTGTCCCGTCCGATTCCGTATGGGACGACTTCTTCGATGCGTCCGGCATCGAACTGGGCGACCGCATCCAGCCGCCCGCGGACGAGCGCGAGCCGTTCTGATGCTGCGCTACATGCTGGACACCAACCTGTGCATACGGGTGCTGCGCGACAGGCCGGAGGCATTGCGCGAGCGGTTCAACGCCAACGCAGACGGCCTTTGCATCTCGACCATCGTGATGACCGAGCTTCTGCACGGCGCGGCGAAATCGGCGCGTCCCGACCATCACCGGCAGGCGGTAGAGGGGTTCGCGGCCCGGCTGGAGGTTCTGCCCTTCGATGCGGATGCGGCCGGTCACGCCGCCGAGATTCGCGCGGATCTGGAGCGCCGGGGAACGCCGATCGGAGCCTATGATGTCCTGATTGCCGGCCATGCCCGATCTCGCGGCCTGATCGTGGTGACCGGCAATCGCGGAGAGTTTGGCCGCGTCGATGGTCTTCGCTGCGAAGACTGGATGGCTGCCTGAGTCGGCCTCAACCCTTGACGCATCGGGACCGGCCCCTTAGCCCGTCGGGCCATGTCAAAGCTCGTTCTTCTCCGCCACGGCCAGAGCCAGTGGAATCTCGAAAACCGTTTCACCGGCTGGGTGGACGTCGATCTGACCGCCGAGGGCGTTGCCCAGGCCAGACGCGGCGGCGAATTGCTCAAGGAAGCCGGCGTGCATTTCGACCGCGCCTACACCTCGGTGCTGACCCGGGCGATCCGCACCTGCGAAATGGCGCTGGCCGAGGCGGGGCAGGGCGACCTGCCGATGGTCAAGGACTGGCGGCTGAACGAGCGCCACTATGGCGGGCTGACCGGCCTGGACAAGGCCGAGACGGCCGCCAAACACGGCGATGACCAGGTGAAGGTCTGGCGCCGCAGCTACGACATTCCGCCGCCGCCGCTGGAAACCGGCGGCGAATGGGACTTCGGCAAGGACGCGCGCTACGCCGGCCAGGCCATCCCCGACACCGAAAGCCTGAAGACCACGCTGGATCGGGTGCAGCCCTACTGGGACGCAGAGATCGCGCCGAAGCTGAAGGCCGGCGAGACCGTGCTCGTCGCCGCCCACGGCAACAGCCTGCGGGCCATCGCCAAGCTGCTGTTCGCCGTGCCTGACGACAAGATCGTCGAGGTGGAGATTCCGACCGGCAACCCGCTGCTGATCGAGCTGGACGACGACCTGAAGCCCACGAGCGCGCGGTATCTGGACACGGCGCGGGCGACGCCGTTGCCGGCGATCTAGCCCGGACCGGGGACATGCACTTTAGTGCGTGTCCCCATCAGCTGCGGGGGACACGCACTGAAGTGCATGTCCCCGTCAGTGCGGAACCCTGGATGTCCGACGAACTCCACATGCGCCAGGCCATCGCGGCGGCCCTGACCAACCTCGGCAAGACCGCGCCCAATCCGGTCGTCGGCTGCGTGATCGTGAAGGATGGGGTCGTGCTGGCCCGGGCGGCCACCGCGCCGGGCGGGCGGCCGCACGCCGAGGAGCAGGCGCTCGAGGGCGTCGACGCCCGGGGCGCCACCGCCTATGTGACGCTCGAGCCTTGCGGCGCCCGATCGACCGGGGCGGCCTCCTGTTCGCTGCGGCTGGTCGAGGCCGGCGTGACCCGGGTGGTGATCGCCTGCGAGGATCCCTCTCCCTTCGCGTCCGGACAGGGCATCGAGCGGTTGCAGGCGGCGGGCGTCGCGATAACGAGCGGAATGCTGTGCGACGAGGCTTGGAAAGCCCTTGGTTATCAAGGCTGGAAGGAAGGCGTTAATCCAGACCGTGCTTAGAGTTTCTCTCGAAGGAGACACTCGATGGTCGCCGTGCCGGCGCCGAACAGTTCACGCCGACGCCTGACGCAGCAGGACGTCGAGATCATCTGCGCCAGGCATGACCGCCTGTACTCCGCGCGGATGGGCGGAGCGCGCGCGGTCTTCGCCTGGTGCGAACTCCATGGTCTGAACCTCTCCGGGAAGAATCTGTCCGACGCCGACTTCACCGGCGCCCATCTGGTCAACTGCAAGCTGGTCGGCACGCGGCTCGACAACGCCAGCTTCTTCGGCGCCGACATGCAGGGCAGCAACTTCACCGAAGCGTCCCTGCGCCGCGCCGACCTGCGCGGCTCCTGCCTGCGCGGCGCCAACCTGTCCGGCGCCGACCTCTTCGAGGCTGACCTGCGCGAGGGGGCCATCGCCTCGCCGGACCGCGACAAGGGCCTGCGCATCCACGAGCACGAGACGCGCAGCGGCGACGCCCGCGGCGCGATCCTGGCGGGCGCCAACCTGGAACGTTCCAAACTGTCGGGGATCATGGCCGTGAAGGCCGACTTCAGCGACGCGATCCTGAAGGACGCCAAGCTGGTGCGGGCCAACCTCAAGCAGGTGAACTTCAACGGCGCCAACCTGGCCGGCGCGGATCTGTCCGGGGCGGATCTGTCCGGCGCCGACATGCGCGACGCGGTGCTGGTGGGGGCCAAGACCTACGCCTGGAACGTCAAGGACGCCGACCTGGAGGGCGCGCTGACCGACGCTCCGGCCGGCCGGGCGCTGAACGATCTGCCCTACGAGGAGATGCTGCGCGAGCACATGCTCTGGTGCGAGACCGGCGGGGCCAAGGGCAAGCCCTCGACGTTCGACAAGGCCGATCTGCGCGGGCTGGGCTCGGCCCGGGGGTTTGACCTGACCGCCCTGTCGGCGAAGGGCGCGGTCTTCTACGGCCTCGACATGGAGGGCGTGCAACTGCAGGGCGCCCAGCTTGAAGGGGCTGACCTGCGCCACTGCAACCTGCGACGGGCCGACCTGCGCGGCGCGCGTCTCGCCGGCGCCAAGCTGTCGGGATCGGACCTTCGCGACGCCCAGCTGGGGCCGCTGATGATCGCGCCCGAGCGGCTGCTCGCCGCCGACCTCTCGGGCGCCCAGCTGAAGTCCACCGACCTCGCCCGCGCCGACCTTCGGCAGGCCAACCTGACCGGCGCCGATCTGTCGCGGGCCAACCTCGTCAACGCCCAGCTCAAGTCGGCCAACCTGACCGACGCGATCCTGGACGGGACCAGGGGACTTGAAGGGTTCGTCTGAGGCCGTCTTAACCTTACGTTGGGCGACCCTCGTTATTCTCCGCCTCATCATTCCACCAACGGACCTCGGGAGGGGCCTTGAGCGTTTCGCAATCCAGCCTCTCGGGCCGTCGTCGACTGACCCAGGCCGAGCTCGACCTGATGGTGAGCGCGCATGAGCGCTTCCTGACGGGCAAGCCCGGCGGCAAGCGCGCATCGCTGCGCTTCCTGGACCTTTCGAAGCTGGACCTGGCCACACGCGATCTGACCGACGCCGACCTTTCGGCCTCCATCTTCGACGGCGCCCGGATGATCCGGACCAAGCTGGAGCGGGCCAACCTGTTCGGCTGCGATCTGCGCAACGCGGACCTGCGGCAGGCCAACCTGCGCCGGGCGGACCTGCGCGGCTGTTGCCTGCGCGGCGCCAACATGAGCCAGGCCGACTTGACCCAGGCCGACTTCCGCGAAGGGCAGATCGCCATCCCGCATCCGCGCAAGGGCCTCAGTGTTCTGCAGCACGAAGCGCGTAGCGGCGACGCGGACGGGGCGAACTTCTCCGGCGCGACCCTGGACGGCTCGCAGTTCAACGGCGTCTCGGCCTTCGCCGCCGACTTCACCGACTGCTCGCTGCGCGGCGCCAAGCTGACCAACTGCAACATGAAGGACGCCAACCTGGCGGGGGCCATCCTCGAGGGTGCGGACGTGGGCGGGGCAAACTTCACCGGCGCCAACCTGTCCGGCGCGATCCTTGGCGCCCTGGACACCGCCGTCGCCCACATGAGCGGCGCGACGCTGGAGGGGTGCCTGCGGGCGCCGACCCCGGCGGCGCTGGCGCGGGTAGCGGGCTTCGTGGCCATGGTTCAGGGCAACCGCGCCTGGTGCGAGAGCGGCGGCGTGCGCGGAACCCCGGCGAGGTTCGACGGCGAGGATCTGCGTCCGCTGGGCGATGTGCTCAAGGGCGGGCGACTGACGGCCATGTCGGCCAAGGGCGCCTGCATGGTCGGCCTCGACATGAGCGGCTGCCAGATGCAGGGCGCCAACCTGGAGGGAGCCGACCTGCGCGGCGCCTCTCTGGTCAAGGCCGACCTGCGCGGGGCCAGGCTGGCCGGCGCCAATCTCACCAAGGCCGACCTGCGCGGCGCCATCCTGGGCGTCCTGCCGCTGGGGCCGGGCCGCGTGAACCCCGCCTCGCTGAGCAGCGCCACCCTGCGCTACGCCTACGTCCAGGCCGCGGACCTGACCTCGGCGGTGCTCGACAACGCCGACCTGCGCGGCGCGGACCTGACCGGGGCCCGCATGGACAAGACCTCGTTCCGCGACGCCGAGATCAGCACGACGATCGGCCTCCAGGCGGCATAGAGAAAGGGGCGACGCCCTGCGCCGCCCCTTCCCTGACTCACGGGGATAGTCGTTCAGTCTTCAGCCTTACGCGGCCTTCTTGCTCTTGCCCTCGATCAGCTTGTCGCCGCCGGTGGTGATGGCGATGGTGCGGGGCTTGAGGGCTTCGGGAAGCTCACGCTTGAGCGAGACCGAAAGCAGGCCGTTGTCCAGCGCCGCGTCGGTGACGATCACGTAGTCGGCGAGCTGGAAGCGGCGCTCGAAGTTGCGCTCGGCGAGGCCGCGGTGGAGGAACTTGCGGGCGTCGTCATTGGCCGCCTTGCGGCCCGTGACGGTCAGCAGGTTCTCCTTGACCTCGATGGTCAGCTCGTCCTGACGGAAGCCGGCGACCGCGATCTCGATGCGGTAGGCGTTCTCGTCGGTGCGCTCGATATTGTAGGGCGGATAGCCGGCGGCGCTGTCCTGGGCCGCGGCCTGATCGAGCAGGGCGGCGAGGCGATCGAAACCGACGACGGAGCGGTAGAGCGGGGAGAAATCAACAGTGCGCATGTGCGTCACATCCTTCTTCATCAAGCAAGGTTGCGTTGTCAGAGCGGATCGTCGCCGGGCCCGAAGCGCCCGCCTGTGATCCGGAAGGCCCGGGATCGGCGCCTTCGACAAACGAGGTGGGCGCCGCCGCTGGCGGTTTCAAGACCTTCACTTGATCGTCGACCCCTGATCGTTAGGTTGTCTTGCAACAATGATCAGGGAGTAACGGCTATGATGACGCGCAGACTGGCGATCGCCCTTTCGACGGGCCTCCTGCTGGCTGGAGCGGCGGCGATGCCCGCCCGCGCCGGCGACGACGCCGCGCTGAAGGCCGCCGTGGCGAGCGCCGACCGCGCGGCCGCCAACGTCGCCCGGGACGGCGCCAGGCATCCGTACGAGACCCTGAAGTTCTGGGGCCTGAAGCCGGGCCTGACGGTAATCGAGGTGTCGCCCGGCGGCGGCTACTGGACCGAGATCCTCGCCCCCTACGCCAAGGCGACCGGCGGGACCTACGTCGCCACCGCCGCCGACCTGAACAATCCGAAGATCTCGGACGCCGCCCGCAAGGGGCGCGCCGATTTCGAGGCGAAGTTCAGCGACGCGGGCAAGTACGGGGCGATCCAGTACGCGGGCTTTGGCCCGGTGTCCGGCCCGCTCGGCGCCGCCGGCTCGGCGGACATCGTCATCACCGCCCGCAACATCCACAACTTCATGTACCAGACCGACATGCTGGACAAGGCGATGGGCGACTTCTTCGCGGTTCTGAAGCCGGGCGGCTATCTGGCCGTCGAGGAGCACCGCGCCGATCCCCGTCCGGAAGTCCCCGGCGTGACCGACGGCTACGTGTCGGTCGCCACGGTGGTCGCGGCCGCCGGGAAGGCCGGCTTCAAGCTGGACGCCCAGTCCGAGGTCAACGCCAACCCCAAGGACACCAAGGACCATCCGTTCGGCGTCTGGACCCTGCCGCCGGTGAAGCGCACCGCCCCGGGCGGTCAACCGGCCGATCCCGCCTTCGACCGGACAAAATATGACGCTATCGGCGAGAGCGACCGGATGACCCTTCGGTTCGTCAAGCCGAAGTAGCGGTTTTTGACCTGGGGGGCTGGTCGCTGTAAGCCGTTCGCAGGCGTTGCGGGGGCGGCCTTGTCGGAAGAGTTCATGCCATTGGTCGCGTCCGGAGCGTCCCGTCGTCTGTTCCTCGCGGGAGGGATCGGCCTTGCTCTGGCCGGCTGCGGTCCTGAGAAGACCGAAAAGACCGTCGGGGCCGCCGCCGAACCCGCCAAGCCGAAGGCCAAGAACGGGGCCGACACCATCACCGCCGCCCTGGCCGGCGACTGGCGGTCGGCGGCCGACAGGGCCAGGGACGCCTGGCGCCATCCGGTCGAAAGCCTGGCGTTCTGGGGGCTCGCGCCCGGGATGACCGTGGTCGAGTTCTGGCCCGGCGCCGGCTGGTACACCGACATTCTCGCCCCCTATCTCGCCCAGACCAGGGGCAAGCTCTACGCCGCCAACCTGCAGCCGACCGATGAGACGACCACCCGCATCGTCGAGGCCTACAAGGCCAGGCTGGCCGCCAAACCCAAGCTGTACGGCGAGGTCCAGGTCACAGCCTTCGGACCGACGAGCGGCGCGGTGGCGCCGGACGGCTCGGCCGATCTGGTGCTGTTCCTTCGCAACCTCCACAACTGGATGGCCGCCGGGATCGCCGACAAGGCGTTCGCCGCGGCGTTCGCCGCCCTCAAGCCCGGCGGCGTTCTGGGGATCGAGGAACACCGCGCCACGCCCGGCAAGGTGCAGGACGTGCTGGCCGCCGACGGCTATGTGCAGACCGCCTTCGCGCTGCAACTGGCGCAGGAGGCGGGCTTCAAACTGGCGGCGGAGTCGGAGATCAACGCCAATCCCAGGGACACCAAGGATCATCCCTTCGGCGTCTGGACCCTGCCGCCCACCCGCCTGTCGGCGCCGCGCGGCCAGCCGCCACAGCCCGGCTTCGACCACAGCAAGTATGACGCGATCGGCGAGAGCGATCGCATGACGCTGAAGCTGGTGAAGCCGGCGTAGGCCGCCGTCGCTACAGCTGCTGCTTGTAGCTTTCGATCACCGCCGCTTCCTCGAACTGCGGCTTGCCCATGTTCAGCTGGTCCATGACCATTTCCGAGAGGCTCGGCATCGTCGAGCGCTCGACCTGGGCCTCCTGCTCCCACAGCCGGGCCCGCATGATCGCCTTGGGACAGTGCAGGAAGGCCTCCTCGACGGCGATCCTGACCATCGACCGGGGCTTGCGGCCGAACTCGACGAAGCGGTCGAGCAGGGCGGGATCATCGCTCAGGCTGGCTGTCCCGTTGATGCGGTAGATGTCGTCGAAGCCCGGGATCATGCACATCATCCCGATCCTGCCGCTGCCGGCGACGAGGTTGCGCAGGGTGTCGAGCCGGTTGTTGCCGGGTCTGTCGGGCAGCATGACCGTGCGATCATTCTCGACATGGACGAAGCCCGGCTCGCCGCCCCGGGGGGAGACGTCCATCGATCCGTCCGGGCCCGCGGCGGAGATCACGCAGAAGGGCGACAGGGCCAGGAACTGGCGGCCGTACTTGTCGACATGGTCCAGCGACTTGGCCTTCGTCGTCGGATGCGGCTGGCCGTAGAGGCGGTCCAGATCGTCCAGGGTGAGGTCGGTCATGGCATGTCTCCCGGTGCGCTCTTGATAATTGTTCGCAACAGTGGGCGAAAATGGCGGGGGCGTCATCTTTTTTCGCTGACCGACCGCAGTTCGCTTGTGCGTTGAGCCCGGCCAAGTTACCAAATTCGTCGCATCGAAAAACGGGAGGCCGCCAATGGCTACGCTGCAAGAAATTACCGACCGCGTCAAAACCGCCGTCGGCGACGACTCCGGTCTGGGCAAGACCATGAAGTTCGACCTCAAGGGCGACGGCTTCATCCACATCGACGGTGGCACGGTCACCAACGAGGACGCGCCTGCCGACCTGACCATGACCATCTCCATGGCCGATCTGCTGGAAATGGGCGCGGGCAAGCTCGACGCCACCATGGCCTTCATGTCCGGCCGCCTGAAGCTGTCCGACATGGGCCTTGCCATGTCGCTGCAGCCCAAGATGTCGGCCCTGTTCGCGAAGATGGCCTAACGGCCTGATGACCGAACAAGCGCCTCTGGTTTCAACCGCCGAGGCGCCCGTTCCGGCCAACGGAACGGCGGAATGGTTCAGCGGCGCGGGGGCGGTTCGCCTCCGCGCCGCTTTGTTTTTGCCGGACGGTCCGCCGCGCGGCTCGGTTGTCCTGAGCGGCGGCCGCACCGAACCGATCGAGAAATACCACGAGGTCGTCGGCGAGCTTCAGGCGCGCGGTTTCGTGGTGCTGGTCCACGACTGGCGCGGGCAGGGACTGTCCCACCGCATGCTCGACGACCGGCTCAAGGGGCACGCGAAGGGCTTTCGCGATTTCGTCGAGGACTATCGGGCCCTCCTGGCCCACTTCGAGACCCGGCTGCCCAGACCCTGGTTCGCGATCGGCCACTCGATGGGCGGCTGCCTGACCCTGCTGGCGCTGGCGCACGGCGTCGGGCCGTTCAAGGCGGCGCTGCTGTCGGCGCCGATGCTGGGCCTGCTGACCGGCAAGCGGCCCAGGTGGCAGGTGCGGCTGATGGCGCGGTGGAAGGCGCTCACCGAGCCGGAAGCCTACATCCAGAACAACCCCGGCGATCCGCACGGCGAGACGTTCGAGAGCAACATCGTCACCCATGATCCGCGGCGATACGCGCGAAACAGGGGCATCATCGCGGCCGAGCCGCAGCTGGGCCTCAACGCCGGCACCTGGGGCTGGCTCGACTTCGCGCTGTCGGCCTCGGCCTGGCTCAAGCGCTCGCCCCGCGTCGCGGCCATCGACATTCCGGTGCTGGTTCTGGGCGCGGCGCAGGAGAAGCTGGTCGACAACGCCGACCAGAAGCTGATCATCGCCCGCATCCCCAAGGGCCGCTGGATCGAGATCCCCGGCGCCTATCACGAGCTGTTCCAGGAAACCGACGACATCCGCGCCGTCGTCTGGCGTGAGTTCGACGGGTTGGTGGCCGCGATTTAGTCAGGTCGTTTGGAGGCGCGCCACGGCAAAGCGACCCGGCAGCAAGCCGACATTCCGAATGCCGCCAACGGCTGGGGAACGGACCAAATGCATTGGGCGGAAACATTGTCTCCAGACATGACAACGCCCCGGCCGGACAGATGGGCGCACCCCGACAGATCTCAACGTCAACCCAACTTCACGCTTGCAGCGCAGCGGCCGTCCGCAGATGTCAGCACCCCCTGGAGACATCTTGCCGTTTGCCTGACAGCACCGAACCTGTCACCCTCAACGTGCGGGGCGGCCTATCGCTTTGACAGCTTTCGGGCGGGCATGAAGAACGCCGAGAACTTCAGCGCATCGGCGGCCTGGCACGCACGCGGACCTGTCGAAGTTCATCCTCTGAGGCTGGCCGATGTGCGGCTTCTGTGACGCGCGGCTGTCCCGACGCGGTCTTCTGGCGGGCCTGACGGCGGTCAGCCTGGCGGGGTGCAGCGAGAACGCCGCCACGGGCCGGCGACAGCTGGTCGTGGTGTCTGACAGCCAGCTTGCGGAGATGGCCGATGTGTCCTGGGCCCAGGTCGTCGCGCAGGCGCCGCCCGTCCGCGACCCCGACGCTCAGGCGCGGTTGGCCCGGATCGGTCGGCCGCTGGCGCTGGCCGCAAACCGGCCCGACCTGAAATGGTCCTTCACGGTGCTGGAGTCGCCGGAGCTCAATGCCTTCGTGCTGCCCAATGGACGGGTGGGATTCTTCAAGGGGCTGCTGGACCTGGCGCGCAGCGATGATGAGGTTGGCTCCGTTCTGGGCCATGAGATCGGGCATATCCTGGCGCGCCATCCGGCGGAGCGGGTCAGCCATCAGTTGGCGGCTCACGCCGGGGTCACCCTGGCCCAGCTGGTGATGTCGAGCGGCGACAACGCCCAGTTCGCCGACGAGGTGGGCGCGGCGTTGGGCCTGGGCGCCCAGTTCGGCGTGATCCTGCCCTACGCCCGACGTCACGAGCTTGAGGCCGACCGCGTCGGTGTCGACCTGATGCGCAAGGCCGGCATGGACCCCGCCGCGGCGGTGACCTTCTGGGAGCGTATGGCGCGGGTGGCGCGCAGCCAGGATCGGCCCCCTGAAGTTCTGTCGACCCATCCGGCCGATGGTCGGCGTATCGAAGAGCTCAAGGCCGCGGTCGCGAACGGCTAGAGCATTTTCCGATCCAAGTGGATCGGCGAAATGCTCTAGTCCCTTGTTTTGACGCATTTTCTG
>JAUSPV010000036.1 GCA_030652755.1 Caulobacter sp.
GGCAGAAGTCGATGTCGAAGTCGGGCATGGAGACCCGCTCGGGATTGAGGAAGCGCTCGAACAGCAGGCCGAAGCGCAGCGGGTCCAGATCGGTGATGGTCAGCGCCCAGGCGACCAGCGAGCCGGCGCCCGAGCCCCGGCCCGGCCCCACCGGAATGCCCTGGGCCTTGGCCCATTTGATGAAGTCCGAAACGATCAGGAAGTAGCCCGAAAAGCCCATCCGCTGGATGACGCCGATCTCGCGCTCCAGCCGCGCCCAGTATTCGCCCTCCCCCGCCGCGAGCTGGAGCCCCTCCAGCCGCAGGCGCAGGCCCTCGGCGGCCTGGTGGGCCAGTTCGTCCGGCTCGGTGCGGCCCTCGGTGGTCGGAAAGCGCGGCAGGATCGGATCGCGCTTGTTGACCATGAAGGCGCAGCGCCGGGCGATGTCGAGGGTGTTGTCGCAGGCCTCCGGCAGGTCGGCGAACAGCGCCCGCATGGCCGCCGCCGGCTTGAACCAGTGCTCGGCGGTCACCCGCCGACGCTCGTCCTGGCCGATGAAGGCCCCGTCGGCGATGCAGAGCAGCGCGTCATGGGCCTCGTACATGTCGGTCTTGCCGAAGAAGACGTCGTTGGTAGCGACCAGCGGCACGTCGTTGTCATAGGCCCAGGCCACCAGCCCCGGCTCGGCCGCCGCCTGTTCCGGCAGGCCGTGGCGCTGCAGCTCGACATAGAGCCGGTCGCCGAACACCCGGCGCATCTCGGCCAGGGCGGCGGCGCCCTCCCCCGCCTTGCCGGCGGCGAACAGCGGGTCGACCGGGCCGTCCGGCCCGCCCGACAGCAGCAGCAGCCCCTCGGCGTGCTCGATCACCTTCGACCAGGGCACGCAGGGCTCGTCGGCGGGATCGACGTCGAGATAGGCCGACGACGACAGTTCGGTGAGATTGAGATAGCCGCGCTCGTTCTGCGCCAGCAGCACGATGACCGGCGTCCGGGCCCAGCGCTCGCTCCGCCCCTCGCCGATGCCGGTGACCGGCAGGGCGCAGGCCACGATCGGCTGGACTCCGGCCTCCTTGGTGGCGACCGAGAACTCCAGCGCCCCGAACAGGTTGGCGCGGTCGGCCACCGCCACGGCGGGCATGTCGGCGGCGGCGGCCATCTTGCCGACCACCTCGGCCTTGATCGCCCCCTCGAGCAGCGAGTAGGCCGAGCGGACCCGCAGGTGAACGAACCCGTTCTCCATGACGGCGGCGTCGGCCATGCGGCTACTCCCTAGAGACAGGTCATCCTTCTACGACGATTCAGCCCCGCGGCGCGGTCAATCAGACCGCCCGCCGGGCCGCCCCGTCAGGCCGCCCCCATCAAGCCGCTAACGTGGCGACCGAACACATCATCCAGCAGAAGCCGACGACGGAGAACAATGCCAGCGATTCACGCGCGATCCGGGCCATTCGGGCCTCCCCAGGACAGAGCCAAGATGAAGTTGCCCGTTTGTTCTATGTTGCGTTTTTGTTCTCGTCAACCGGTGAATCGGCGTTCTCCCGGAACGGTCCACCGGACCGTCCCCGGGAGCCGCGCTCAAGGCCGCCTAGGGTGTGGAGTCGACCGGCTGGCTGTCGCCGGCCTTCGCGGCCTTCGCCTTGGTCGCGGGCGGCGCGGGATTCATCGGCGGGCGGTGTTTGGCGACGATGTCGGCCTGTTCGGCCCGGCGCACGGCGCCGGTGATGTTCAGGCGGGCGAGGATATGGGTGGCGCCATGCTCGGCGCGGGCATCCTCCCAGGTGTCGAACACCGCGCGGTGCAGACTGTCGGTCTCGCCGGCGTGAATGATCTTCGCGACGCCATCGGACCAGGAGACGAACAGATAGTTGGCGCCGCCCGGCGACACCGGTTGAAGCTCCTCCAGCGCCTTGTAGCGGTACTGGGCGCCGGACTGGCCGGTAATGTCGAACTGCCGGGTCAAGCCTGGACTCCCGTCGAAGATGAATGCGCAAACCCCTGAAAAGCCTGCGAAAGCGGCGAAACAGGGGCGATCAATGGTCCGTGAACGTCGTGATGCGGCCCGGCGTTCCCTGAGCTGGACAATCCGTCAGCCGCGCTGCTTCTCGAGATGGCCGTCCTTCATGGCGAAGACACGGTCCATGTAGCGGGCGAGCTCGAGATTGTGGGTGGCGATCACGGCGGCGACACCCGTGGTGCGGGCCAGCTCGTAAAGCTGCTGGAAGACCACGGTGGCCGTGTCCGGGTCGAGGTTTCCGGTCGGCTCGTCGGCCAGCAGCAGGCGCGGCTCGTTGGTCAGGGCGCGGGCGATGGCCACCCGCTGCTGCTCGCCGCCCGACAGCTGGGCCGGCTGGTGATCGAGGCGCTCGCCGAGCCCCAGGCCCGTCAGCAGCGTCTCGGCCCGCTCGCGGGCGTAGGCCCCGCCCCGGCCGGCGATCATCGCCGGCATGGCCACGTTCTCCAGCGCCGTGAACTCCGGCAGCAGGTGGTGGAACTGGTAGACGAAGCCGATGGTGGTCAGGCGGACCTTTGTGCGGGCCCGGCTGGAGAGGTTTGTGCAGTCCTGGCCATCGACGCTGACCGTTCCGCCGTCCGGATGCTCCAGCAGGCCCGCCGCGTGCAGCAGCGAGGACTTGCCCGACCCCGAGGGGCCGATCAGCCCGACGATCTCCCCGGGCATGACGTCCAGGTCGACGCCCTTGAGCACCGGCAGGTCGCCGGAGCGGGTGACATAGGTGCGCTTGACGCCGCGCAGGGAGAGCACCGGGCTACTCATAGCGAAGCGCCTCCACGGGATCGAGGCGCGAGGCCAGCCAGGCCGGCAGCAGGGTGACGACGAAACTCATGAACAGCGCCCAGCCCGTGACCAGCCCGACCTCGCTCCACTCGATCTTCGCCGGCACATGGCTGAGGAAGTAGATCTCCGGATTGAACACCTGGGCGCCGCTGATCCGCTCGACCACCTGCTGGATCGCCTCGATGTTCAGGCAGACGACGACACCCAGCACCAGGCCCGTGGCCGCGCCCAGCACGCCGATCAGCGAGCCGGCCATGAAGAAGATGCGCAGGATGGCGCTCTGGCTGGCGCCGACGGTGCGAAGGATGCCGATGTCGCGCCGCTTGTTCTGCACCATCATCACCAGGCCGGCGATGATGTTGAGGGTGGTGATGGCCACCAGGATCATCAGGATCAGCCGCATGGCCGAGCGCTCGATCTGCAGCGCGTTGAAGAAGCTCTCGTTCTCCTGCGTCCAGTCGAAGACCATCGCCGCCGGGCCGGCCGCCTGGGCCAGAGCCGGCTTCATGGCGATGGCCTGATCGGCGCTCTTCAGCATGATCTCGATCTTGTCGACCGACCCCTCGCGCCCGAAGAACAGCTGGGCCTGCTCCAGCGGCATGTAGATGAAGGCCTGGTCGAACTCGCTCATGCCGACCGAGAACACGCCGCCGACGGTGTAGTCCTTCTGGTTGACGCTCTGGCCGAAGGCGGTGGTCGCGCCGGTGGGCGAGATCAGGGTGACCGGATCGCCGGGCGAGACGCCGAGCGCGGCGGCCATGCGGTCGCCGATCAGCACCAGATCGCCGCCGTATTCGCCCTGGCCATAGCCGTCGAGCGAGCCGCGCTTGATGTTGCCGGAGATGATCGCCGTGGCCTTCACGTCGGACGGCGAGACGCCGCGCACGATGGCGCCGGTGATCTGGGCCGGGCCCATGACGATCACCTGGCCCTGGATCATCGGGGTGGCGCGGACCACGCCCGGCACCTTGCGGATGCGCTCGACGGCCGCGTCGCGGTCGGGACTGCCCAGGATGCCGCCGGCCACATAGGCGTGGCCGTTGAAGCCCAGCAGCCGGTCGAGCAGCTCCGAGCGGAAGCCGTTCATCACGCTCATCACGGTGATCAACGCGAACACCGCCATCGCGATGCCGACGAAGGCGAAGATGGTCACCAGCGCCACGCCGCCGCTCTTGCGGACGGCCAGCAGGTAGCGGAAGGCGATCGCCCGCTCCCAGAGCCCGAAGGGGGCCGCGCCGGAGGCCAGGGTCTTGCTCACGCGGGCTTGCCCGTCAGGCCGGCGATGACCGCGTCGAGCGGGGCGACCGACTTCTCGCCGGTGGCGCGGTTGCGGATCTCGACATTGCCTTCGGCGATCGACTTGGGCCCGACGATCATCTGCCAGGGCAGGCCGATCAGGTCGGCGGTGGCGAACTTGCCGCCCGGACGCTCGCTGGTGTCGTCATAGAGCACCGACTTGCCGGCCGCGTGCATGGCCGCGTAGGCCTTCTCGCAGGCCGCGTCGCAGGCTTCGTCGCCGACCCGCAGGTTGATCAGGGCCAGGTCGAAGGGCGCGACGGCCTCCGGCCAGATGATGCCGTTCTCGTCGTGGCTGGCCTCGATGATGGCGCCGAGCAGGCGGGAGACGCCGACGCCGTAGCTGCCCATGTGGACGGCGTGGTCCTGGCCATCGGGGCCGGAGACCTTGGCCTTCATCGCGTCGGAGTATTTGGTCCCGAAGTAGAAGATGTGGCCGACCTCGATGCCGCGGGCCGTCAGGCGCTTGTCCTCGGGGATAGCGGCGTAGGCGGCCTCGTCATGCATCTCGTCGGCGGCGGCGTAGAGCCTGGTGCGGGCCTCGACCAGCGGCGAGAGGTCGCCGTCCCAGTCGACGTCCGGCCCCGGCGCGCCCATCTCGACCAGGTCCTTGTGGCAGTAGATCTGGCTCTCGCCGGTCTCGGCCAGGACGATGAACTCGTGGCTCAGATCGCCGCCGATCGGGCCGGTGTCGGCGCGGGTCGGCACGGCCTTCAGGCCCATGCGGGCGAAGGTGTTCAGATAGGCGACGAACATGCGGTTGTAGGCCGCCCGGGCCCCGGCCTCGTCGAGGTCGAAGCTGTAGGCGTCCTTCATCAGGAACTCGCGGCCGCGCATGACGCCAAACCGCGGGCGGCGCTCGTCGCGGAACTTCCACTGGATGTTGTAGAGGTTCTTGGGCAGGTCCTTGTAGCTCTTCACCGAGGCGCGGAAGATGTCGGTGACCACCTCCTCGGCCGTGGGACCGTAGAGCAGGTCGCGCTTGTGGCGGTCGGTGATGCGCAGCATCTCGTCGCCATAGGCCTCGTAGCGGCCGCTCTCGCGCCACAGGTCGGCCAGCTGCAGGGTCGGCATCAGCAGCTCGATGGCCCCGGCGCGGTCCATCTCCTCGCGCACGATCTGCTCGACCTTCCTGAGCACCCGCAGGCCCAGCGGCAGCCAGGCATAGATGCCGGCGGCCTCCTGCTTGATCATCCCGGCGCGCAGCATCAGCTGGTGCGAGACGATCTGGGCGTCGGACGGCGCTTCCTTGAGCGTGGGCAGAAAATAGCGCGACAGGCGCATGGATATCCCCGGGAGAGTGGTAGCGGCTGACTTAGCCGCTGCCGCCCTGCATTGGCAACGCGGGCGGCGAAAAGAAGGCCGCCGGACCAGCCGGCGGCCTTTCAGTCATCGTCGGGGAAAAACGCCACGGAACAAAGCCGGCGAACCGGCCTCCATGACGTGAAGCTAGCGCTGCTTCGCGACGCGTCGCGACCGCGTCCCGCCGCGCGAGCGCGACGCCGCGGAATCGCCCAAAGAATGAGCGCTCACGTCCCTGTCGAGCGGCCGTCGCCCAAATCGCGGGCGGAAATCAGTAGTTGGCGGGAATCCGCGGCAGGGAGATCAGGCCGAACTTGATGACGCCGAAGAGGATCAGCCACAGGGCCGCCGACACCCAGGTGGTGGTGATGAACTTCTTCTTCAGGTTGGGATTGACCGGCGCGCCGGGGTCGCCGCCGCCCGGCACCTCCAGTCCCTCCTCCGCATAGGTGCGGTTGCCCAGCGGCAGGACGGCGAACAGCACCGTCCACCAGAGGGTGAGGTAGATCGCGATGCCGGTGAGCAGTCCCATCAGTGGGCGTCCTTCGGGGTTTCCATCAGTTCGACCAGCATGCCGCCCATGTCCTTGGGGTGCACGAAGATGATCAGGGTGCCGTGGGCGCCGATGCGCGGCTCGCCCAGCACGGTGGCGCCCTTGGCGACCAGGGCGTCGCGGGCCTCGTGGATGTTCTCGACCTCGAAGCAGATGTGGTGCTGGCCGCCCTTGGGGTTCTTGGCCAGGAAGCCGTGGATCGGGCTCTTCTCGCCATAGGGTTCGATCAGCTCGATCTGGCTGTTGGGCAGGTTGACGAAACAGACCCAGACGCCCTGCTCCGGCATGGCCCACTTGTCGGTCACCGACGTGGCGCCCAGCAGGTCGCGGTACATCTTCACCGACTCGTCGATCGAAGGGGTGGCGACGCCGACGTGGTTGAGCTTGCCGATCATGGGTGCGGACTCCAGAGGTTCTTTGCGGTCGGCGGTGGTCTACACCGCCTGCCCCGCCCTTGCTACGCCTGCCGTCGCGGCGCGAGGACGCCGATGGTCAGCAGGCCGAAGACGAAGCCGCCCAGGTGGGCTTGCCAGGCGATGCCGGCGACGCCCTCGCCCATGCCGGCGGTGAGGCCGAAGGCGACGGCGACGATGACGTTGGCGATGATCGGGGCGGTCATCTGGCGGGCCACCGCCATGGAGAACAACGGCAGCACGACGCCTTCGCGCGGCAGACGGATCACCGCCGCCCACAGGCCGAAGATCGCGCCAGACGCCCCGACCACGGCCCCGCCGCCGGGGCTGAGCAGCAGCCAGGCCAGGCTGCCGGCGAGGCCGGCGCCGACATAGAAGGCCAGCCACTTCAGCTGGCCGCCAAGGCTGGGGCCCAGGCGGCGGGACAGGATCATCCCGAACGGCAGCAGGGCCGACAGGTTCATCAGGAGGTGCAGCAGACCGCCGTGCATGACCATCGAGGTCAGCAGCGTCCACCAGCGTCCCTCGACCAGCGCCTGCCCGCTGAAGGCGCCCAGCATCTCGACCCCGAAGCCGGGGCCGGCGGGCGTGCGCATCCACATCTGGATCAGGAAGCCGGCGCCGGTCAGGGCCAGCACCAGAAACAGGGCCCGGTTCTCGGCCCATTTGATGCCGAGCGAGGTGTCTTCGGGCTCCGGCTCACGGGCGTATTGCGGCGTGATGGCCGGCTCGGCCTCGCCCCACGGACGGGGCGGGTCGCGGCGCGGATCGTCCGAAGGCGGCTGCGGGGTTTCCATGCCCCTCAAGTGGCCCCGGGGCGGGGTGTCGTCAACGGGCGGTCAGATCCGCAGCACCGTGGTCTCCACCACCGGGCGGCGTTCCCAGATGCGGTGGGCGGCCTTCTTGACGGCGCGGTTGAGGGCGTTCTCGACGGTCTGGTCGAGGCTGCGCTCCTCGGCCGGGATGCGCTTGAGCGCCTGGCCGGCATCCTCGCCCAGGTCATGGACGGCCTCCTCGACCGAGTACTCGTCATCGCCCGGCAGACCGACGGCCTTGACCGTCGGGCCGGCGACGATCTTGCCGTTGGCGTTCAGCACCACCGAGACGACCAGCATGCCGTTGAAGGCGGCGTGGCGACGCTCGCGCAGGGCCTCGCCGTTCTCGGGCGTCATCACGCCGCCGTCGATGTAGAGGCGGCCTGCGGTCACCTCGTCGATGATCTCGGCGCGGCCGGGGGCCAGGCGCACCATGTCGCCGTTGCGCGGCGCCACCGTCTGCGGGACCTGCAGATCGCGGGCGAAGGCGGCGTGTTCCAGCAGGTGGCGGCGCTCGCCATGGGTCGGGACGGCGATCCGCGGCCGGGCCCAGGCGTACATCTGGGCCAGCTCGTCACGGCAGGGGTGGCCGGACACATGGATGCCGGGGTGATCGCGCTCGGTGTAGAGGCGCACGCCCCGGTCGGCGAGCTTGTTCTGCAGGTTGCGGATCGGGATCTCGTTGCCCGGGATGACCCGCGAGGAGAAGATCACATGGTCGCCCTGCGACATGCGGATGTGCGGATGGTTGCCCTCGGCGATGCGGGCCAGGGCGGCGCGCGGCTCGCCCTGGCTGCCGGTGCAGAGGTAGAGGATCTGGTCCTCGGGCACGTTCTTGGCCAGGTGGTCGTCCAGCAGCGGCTGGATGTCCTTCAGGAGGCCGACGCTGCGGGCCGCGCCGGCCATGCGGTGCATCGAGCGGCCGGCCAGCACGACCTTGCGCCCGGCGGCCTGGGCAGCGCGGATCACCGTGTCCATGCGGGCGACGTTGGAAGCGAAACAGGCCACCGCCACCTTGCCCTTCAGCCCGGCGATCAGCTTGTTCATCGCCACGCGCACGTCGGCTTCCGAGCCGGCCGAGCCGTCGACGAAGACGTTGGTGCTGTCGCAGACCATGGCCAGCACGCCCTCGTCGCCGAGGCGCTGAATGGCCTCGATGTCGGTGACATCACCCAGCATGGGGTCTGGGTCGATCTTCCAGTCGCCGGTGTGCAGGATGGTGCCCAGCGGCGTGCGGATGGCCAGGCCGTTGGGCTCGGGGATCGAGTGGGTCAGGGTGACCAGCTCCAGGTCGAACGGACCCAGGCTGAACTTGCCGCTCAGCGGCACCTCGGTGATGTCGACCTCGTCCAGCAGATCGGCGTCGCGCAGCTTCTCGCGCAGCAGGTAGGCGGTGAAGGGCGTGGCGTAGACCGGCGCCTTGAGCCGCGGCCACAGCCAGGCGACGGCGCCGATGTGATCCTCGTGGGCGTGGGTCAGCACGATGCCGAGGATGTCGTCGGCATACTCCTCGATGAAGGTCGGGTCGGGCAGGATGATGTCGACGCCGGGCGTGGTCTGGTCGCCGAAGGTCACGCCCAGGTCGACGACGATCCACTTGCGGTCGTCCTCGGGGCCATAGCCGTACAGATTGAAGTTCATCCCGATCTCGTTCGACCCGCCGAGCGGCAGGAAGACGAGTTCGTCGTTCTCATGTGGGGTCATCAGGTCGCCAGCCGCTGGTTGCGGCGATGGATCTCGAGCAGACCGCGGATAGTCAGGTCGGGATCGTAGTGGTCAATCATTGTGGTGGCGTCCTCGAACAGCGAGACGACGCCGCCGGTGGCGACAACGGTCAGATGCTCCCCCCGTTCCGCCTTGATCTTGCTGATCAGCCCCTCGATCAGGCTGATGTAGCCCCAGAAGACGCCGGACTGCATGGCGGTCACCGTGTCGGTGCCGACAACGCGGTTGCGTTCGGGACGCTGGATGGCGATGCGCGGCAGCTTGGCGGCCGCGTCGTGCAGCGCCTGCATGGAGAGGTTGATGCCGGGCGCGATGATGCCGCCCTCGAAGCCGCCGTCGGCCGCCACGATGTCGAACGTGGTGGCCGTGCCGCTGTCGATGACGATCAGCGGGCCGGGGTATTCGATGTGGGCGCCGATGGCGTTGACCAGCCGGTCGGCCCCGGCCTCGGACGGCTTGTCGATGCGCACGGCGATGCGCAGGTCGGCGTTCTCGCCGACAATCAGCGGTTCGACGTGCAGGTAGCGGCGCGACAGGTTGCGCAGGTTGAAGATCGACTGCGGCACGACGCTGGAGATGATGCAGGCGGTCAGCATCTGCAGGCTCAGGCCATTCATCTCGAGCAGCTGCGACAGCCAGACGGCGTACTCGTCGGCCGTGCGGGTGCTTTCCGTGGCGCTGCGCCACTGGGCGATCCAGGACGTCCCGTCATGGACGGCGAACAGCGTGTTGGTGTTGCCCTGCTCGATCGCCAGCAGCATCAAGCGCCTCCAAAAAATACGTCGCCGGCCGTGATGCGCCGCAGCATTCCGTCTGGCAAGCGCAGACGCAGCGCCCCGTCGGGATCGAGCCCCTCGGCGACGCCCTCGACCGTCTCGTCGGCCAGTCGCGCCACGCAGGGCTCGCCCAGGCCGTGGGCCCGGCGGGTCCAGGCCTGCGCGATCGGCTCAAAGCCCTCGCGGGTCCAGGCGGTCAGCCAGCGCTGGAAGGCGTCCCGCAGATGCTCGACCGCCTCCAGCACGTTCGGCGCGCCGCCGGGTCGGTGGGCGGCAAGGTTGGTCGCCGGGCGTTCGGACTGCTGGGGCGAATACGCGAGGTTGATGCCGATGCCGACCGCGACCCAGGCCGGCCAGCCCTGAACCTGGCCCGACTCCAGCAGGATGCCGCCGGTCTTCACACCGGCCACCATCGGGTCATTGGGCCACTTCAGCGACACCAGCGAGGGCGGCACATAGCGGTCGATGACGTCCGCGGCGGCCAGGGCGGCGACAAAGGACAGCTGGGCGATCTCGGCCAGCGGCCGGTCGGAACTGAACAGGAAGGTGGCGGCGAGGTTGCCGCTCGCCGTCTCCCAGGCCCGGCCGCGCCGGCCCCGGCCCGCCGTCTGGCGCAGGCCGACCAGACAGACCGGCCAAGTCTCGCCCCGCGCCGCGCGACGCGCCGCCTCGGCGTTGGTGGAGTCGATCTCGTCGAAGACGATGATCTCGAAGGGCGTCAACCGGCCAGGGTCCGCGTCAGCCGAGCACGGCCGCGGCCGCCCGCGAGACCGGGTCCAGCCAGACCAGGGCGACCAGGCCGACCGGGAACGAGAACAGGGCCGCGCCGATGGCGATCGACTGCGCGCTGAAGGCCGGCTTCTCGACAGACCCCGGCGCCGCGTCGAACCACATCACCTTGATCAGGCGCAGATAGTAGAAGGCCGCCACCACCGAGCCGATCAGCGCGATGATCGCCGCCCAGGCCAGGCCCGCGTCGATCGCCGCCTTGAAGACGTAGTACTTGCCGAAGAAGCCGACGAGCGGCGGCAGGCCCAGCGCCGACAGCGAGAAGGCGGTCATCGCAAGGGCGATGCCGGGCTTCTCCTTGAAGAGGCCGGCCATGTCGTCGATCGTCTCCATCTGCCGGCCGTCGCGCCGCAGCGCGGTCATGCAGGCGAAGAAGCCGGTCACGTCGACCATGTAGAGGACCATGAACATCAGCATGGCCTGCACGCCCGCCTCGCCGCCGGCGGCCAGGCCGATCAGGGCGTAGCCGATGTTGGCGATGGAGCTGTAGGCCCACAGGCGCTTGAGGTTCTTCTGCGCCAGGCCCGCGAAGGCGCCGACGAAGACCGACAGCAGCGCGATGGCCAGGATCACCTGCTGCCATTGGGCCACGGCGCCGCCGAAGCCCTCCTGCAGCACCCGGGCGAGCAGCACCATGGCGGCCAGCTTGGGCGCGGCGGCGAAGAAGCCGACCAGCGGGGTCGGGGCGCCTTCGTAGACGTCGGGCGTCCACATGTGGAACGGCGCCGCCGAGACCTTGAAGGCCAGGCCGCAGATCAGGAAGACGAGGCCGAACAGGATGCCCTGCCCCGCGCCGCCGTCCACCGCCGCGGCGATGACGTCGAACTGCGTCGAGCCGGCGAAGCCGTAGATCAGCGAGGTGCCGTAGAGCAGCAGGCCCGACGACAGCGCGCCGAGCACGAAGTACTTCAGGCCCGCTTCCGAGGATTTGGCGTCATCCCGGCGGAAGGCGGCCAGGACATAGAGCGCCAGCGAGTGCAGCTCGACGCCGATGTAGAGCGAGATCAGGTCGCCGGCCGAGACCATGACGCCCATGCCCAGCGCGGCGAGCAGGATCAGCACCGGCAGTTCGAACTTGTCCTCGCCGCGCCGGGCCAGCCAGCGGTCGCTGAGGATGATCGACAGGGCGCTGGCGCCGTAGATGGCCGCCTTGGCGAAGGCCGACAGGTCGTCGACGATGACGCCGCCGGCGAAGGCCCGACCTTGCGGTCCGAAGATCGCGAAGGCGCCGGCGACGAGCAGGGCCAGGACAGCCAGGCCGTTGAACACGACGCCGCCCTTGCCGCGGAAGGCGCCCGCCACCAGCAGGACCATCGCCGAAACGGCGAGGATGACCTCGGGCCAGACGAGCGAGAAGGATGCGAGGGTCATCGGCGGCTCACCCGGCCACAGCGGCGCGCCAGGCGCCGACCAGCGCCTCGACGGAGGCGCCGGTGATGTTGAAGACGACGTCGGGCTGCAGGCCCAGGTAGAGGGTCGAGAGGATCAGCGGCGCGAAGATCAGCACCTCGCGGCGGTCCAGATCGCTGATCTGGGCCAGGGCCGGATTGGTCATCTCGCCGAACACGACGCGGCGATAAAGGGACAGGGCGTAGACCGCTGACAGGATCACGCCGGTCGTGGCCGCGAAGGCCGTCCAGGTCGAGGCCTGGTAGACGCCGGTCAGGGTCAGGATCTCGCCGACAAAGCCGCTGGTGCCCGGCAGGCCGACGTTGCCCATGGTGAACAGCATGAACACCGCCGCGTACCAGGGCATGCGGTTCACCAGACCGCCGTAGAAGGCGATCTCGCGGGTGTGCATGCGGTCATAGACCACGCCGACGCAGAGGAAGAGCGCGCCGGAGATGACCCCGTGGCTCAGCATCTGGAAGATGGCGCCCTGCTCGCCCTGCACGTTGCCGCTGAAGATGCCCATGGTCACGAAGCCCATGTGGGCGACCGAGGAGTAGGCGATCAGCTTCTTGATGTCGGTCTGACGGAAGGCGACCAGCGAGGTGTAGACAATGGCGATGGCCGAGAGCGCGAAGACCAGCGGCGCGAACATGGTGCTGGCGTCCGGGAACATCGGCAGGCTGAAGCGCATGAAGCCGTAGCCGCCCATCTTCAGCAGGATGCCCGCCAGGATGACAGAGCCGGCGGTCGGCGCCTCGACGTGGGCGTCGGGCAGCCAGGTGTGCACCGGCCACATCGGCA
>JAUSPV010000057.1 GCA_030652755.1 Caulobacter sp.
AAGCTGATGGGGACACGCACTGAAGTGCATGTCCCCGGCGAGATCAGGGGATCAGCAGCACCCGCCCGACCGCCTGCCGGCTCTCGATCCAGGCATGCGCGCCCGCCGCGTCCGACAGCGGAAACTCGCGGTCGATGACGACCTTGAACGCCCCTTTGGCGGCATCCTCGATCAGGCCCTGGATCATGTCGTGGGCGCGGTCGGTCATGATCTCGGCGCCGAGGAAGACGCCGCTGAGGCTGCGGTTGCCGCCCATCAGGCTGGAGACGTCGACGGTCATCGGCTCGCGCCCGGCGTTGCCGACCATCGAGCAGCGGCCGCGATAGGCGAGCGAGGCCAGGGACCCGGCCAGGGTGGCGCCGCCGACGCTGTCGACGACCAGGTTGACGCCCTTCTTGTTGGTGATCCGCATCACCGCCGGGGCGACCTCCTCGGACTTGTAGTTGATGCCGTGGTCGAGGCCGTAGGCCTTGAGCCGCTCCAGCCGTTCGTCGCTGGAGGCGGTGGCCAGCACCGTGGCGCCGGCCGCCTTGGCCAGCTGGATGGCGGCCAGGCCCACGCCCGAGGCGCCGGCCTGGACCAGCACGGTCTCGCCGGCCTTGAGGCGGCCGAACTCGAACAGGCAGTCGTGGGCGGTGCCGAAGGCGACCGGGATGACGGCGGCCAGACGCGGATCGAGGCCGTCGGGGATCGGCCAGCAGTTGCGGGCCGGCACCGGGCGCAGCTCGGCATGGCTGCCATGGCCGTCGACGGTGGCGACCTTCTGGCCGACCTTCAGGTGGGTGACCTCCGACCCGACCTCGACGATCTCGCCGGAGGCCTGGTAGCCGACGATGTGCGGGACGGTGACCAGCGGCCCGCGCCAGCGGTTCAGGGTGTCGCCGCCCTCGATGCTGACGGCCAGCACCCGGATGATGACCCCCTTGGGATGGCAGACGGGGTCGGGGACGTCCTCGTATTTCAGGACGTCGGGGGTTCCGTTCTCGTAGTAGACGGCGGCTTTCATGGGGAGATTCCTTGGGGACATGCACTTCAGGTGCGTGTCCCCCGCAGCTGATGGGGATCGAGGGTGGGAAAGCGGCTGGGGACACGCACTGAAGTGCATGTCCCCGGCAGAGGTCAGCCCCACACCGGCGGCTTGCGGCCTGCCCAGGGCAGTTCCTTCTCCAGCTGGCCGGCGAGGCGGTAGAGGGTCGCCTCGTCGCCGAACTGGCCGGTGAACATCATGCCGATCGGCAGGTTGGCCTCGCTCTGCCAGAGCGGCAGGGACAGCGACGGCTGGCCGGTGAAGTTGAACGGCGGGGTGGTGCCGTAGGTGCTGGCCTGGTTGCGGTCGAAGTCCTTGAGGTCGCCGACCAGCGGGTCGAGCCAGTCGATCCGCGGCGAGGTCGTGCTCATGGTCGGGGTCAGATAGACGTCGAACGACTGGAAGCGCTCGAGGATCTGGATGTTGAACAGCCGCAGCTGCTGCCAGCCCCACAGCGCCTGCTGGCCCGTGATCCGGCGGCCGGCGTCGTAGCCGCGCTGGGCCAGGGGGCCGAGTTCGCCCGGCGCCGGCTCGCGGCCGAGCTGCTCGACCCAACGCATCATCGAGGCGGCGAAGTTGCTGGCCGAGACCAGGCCCTGGGCGCGGTACAGCTGCCGGTAGTCGATGCCGAGGCCCATCTCGAAGACCTCGTGGCCGAGGGCCTTGAGGGTTTCGGCGGTGCGGTGGGTGGCGGCGATCACCTCATCGCTCATCGGCCGGCCGCTGGGCGTCTCGACCGACCAGGCGATCTTCAGCTTGCCCGGGCTGCGGCTCACCTCCTCCAGGAAGAGCCGGTCCTTCTTCGGGTGGGTGAAGGGATCGCCCGGCTGCGGGCCGTCGGTGGCGTCCAGCATGGCGGCGCTGTCGCGGACCGTGCGGCTGACCACATGGTGGACCGAAAAGCCCATCGCCCCGTCGGTGACCTCGCAGATCGGGGTGCGGTCGCGGGTGACCTTCATTCCGACCAGGCCGCAGTTGGCGGCCGGGATGCGGATCGAGCCCAGACCGTCGCTGGCGTGGGCCAGCGGGACCATGCCGGAGGCCGTGGCGCTGGCCGCGCCGCCGGAGGAGCCGCCGCTGATGTGTTCGGGGTTCCAGGGATTGCCGCAGGGGCCCAGCCGCTCGGACTGGGTGACGCCGGGGATGCCGAACTCCGGCGTGTTGCTCTTGCCGACCAGCACCACGCCGGCGGCGCGGTAGCGGCGGACCAACTCGCTGTCGTCGGGATCGGACGCCACCTGGGCGTAGTTGGAGCCGGAGCTGCGCGGCCAGCCGGTGACCTTGGCGCCCAGATCCTTGATCAGGAAGGGCACGCCCCTGAACGGTCCGTCCGGCAGGTCGCCGGCGGCGGTCTTGCGCGCCTCGTCATAGGCCTTGTGGACCACGGCGTTGAGCGTCGGATTGTGGCGCTCGATGCGCTCGATGGCCGCCTCGACCAGTTCGGCGGGGGTCACCTCGCCCTTCCTGACCAGCTCGGCGAGGCCCAGCCCGTCGTATTCCGCGTAGTTCGCGAAGCCCATCGCCGTTCTCCCTGATCATTATCGCGCGGCGAGGAAGGCGAGCTTCTCCACCGGCGGCAGGTCGTTCGCCTGCATCTTGAGAGTTTGAAACGACTGTTCGGCCGCGTCGAGGGCGAAGTCGATATCGGCGTCGCTCATCGCCGCGCAGAGGAACATGTTGTGCCACGGGTGAACGTAGACACCCCGCGCCAGCATGGCGCTGGACCAGCAGAAGCCCTTGCGCAGGTCGGGGTCGTCGTCGAACAGGAACAGCGGCATGGTCGCGGGGCCGGTCTGGCGGAAGCCGAAGCCGGCGGCGGAAGCCCGCTCGGCCAGCCCGGCCCGCAGCCGTTCGCCCAGGCCCTGGATGCGCTCCAGATAGTCGGTGCCGCGCACCAGGCGCAGCGTCTCCAGCGCCGCCGCCATCGCCGCGCCGGCGTACCAGAAGGAGCCCGTCACATAGATCGAGGCGGCGCCGGCCCGGGCGCTGTCGCTGCCCAGCAGGGCCGAGATCGGGTGGCCGTTGGCGATGCACTTGCCCCAGGTCGACAGGTCCGGCCGCACGCCGATGGCTTCCCAGCTGCAATCGCGCACGACCCGGAAGCCGGCCCGCACGTCATCGACGACCAGCATGGCGCCACGCTCGTCGGCCAGCTCGCGGGCGCGGCGGGCATAGGCCGGGTCAGGCGCGGCCTGGTCGACGAAGGCGTCGTGGCGGAACGGGGCGGCGAAGATGGCCGCCAGATCGTCGCCGGCCCTGGCCACGGCGGCCTCCAGGCTGGCGATGTCGTTGTAGGCGCAGAAGACCTGGTTGGCCTTGTCTTCCGCCGTCGTGCCGCCGGGGCGCGGCGTGCACCAGGGCGCGGCCCCGTGATAGGCGCCGCGGGCCAGGACGATGGTCTTGCGGCCGGTCTGGGCGCGGGCGGCCATCATCGCCATGGTGGTGGCGTCCGTGCCGTTCTTGCAGAACATCGCCCAGTCGGCGTGGCTGACCATCGCGACCATGGCCTCGGCCAGCTCGACCATCAGGGCCGAGGGGCCGGTCAGGGCGTCCCCCTGCCCCAGTCGCCGGACATAGGCGGCGTCGATTTCGGGATGGGCGTAGCCGAACAGACTGGGTCCGTAGGCGCACATGAAGTCGAGGTAGCGGCGACCATCGACGTCGGTGATCCAGGCGCCGTCGCCGCTGGCGAAGAACTGTGGATAGTCGTCGGGCAGCAGGGCGACCGACTGGTGGCCGTACATGCCGCCCGGGATCACCACCTCCGCGCGGCGGCGCAGGTCGCGGTCAGCGCTGTTGGAGCCGGCCATGGAATCCTCCCGCGCGGTCATTGAGCGCCGCCGTGGAGCACGACGATATCAACGCCTCGCGGGAGGGCAACGCCTGTCAGCCGCCGATCAGGTCCCGCCGCCGTTCCAGATGTCTTCGCTGATGCCGATGAACACCGAAATGTTCATCTCGAGATTCTTCCGGGTGATGCCGTCATCGAAGATGATGTAGCGGTTCACGTCGAGCGAGTTGTCGCCGCCGTTTCGGGCGCCGACGGCCATGCGGTCGATTTCCTTCACGCGGCGATCGACCTCGGCGTTGTTGTCGAGGGTGAAGCCGGCGCTGAGGTTCATGCCCTTGCAGCGCTTGGGCGTCCCCGAGCAGACAGTGCCGTAGGCGAGGAACTTCATGCCTTCGGCGGTCTTGCCGGAGACATAGAGCGCGCCTGACTCTTCGACGCCGGAGTCGGTCACCGTCACCCCGATGTTCTTGAATGCCTGTTTGGCGTCTTCGAGGCCCCAGTCATTCAGGAGATTGCCCTGGGCGGCGGCCGGCGTCGCGGCGGCCATCATGAGGGCGCTGGCGACGGCGAGAGCTTTGATCATCATTTTCACCATGTACTCCTAGATTTCGCCCCAGATATCTTCGGCGATGCCAGTGAAGACCTGGAGATTGAGACGCAGATTGTCGCGATGGACGCCGTAGTCGAAGATCAGGTAGCGGGAGACCAGCAGCCCCTTCGATCCGTCATTCGAAACGGCAGTGGCGGCGAACTTCGGTCCGTACTCCTTGATCGCCTCGTCGACCTCGGCGTCGCTGTCCATCGTGAAGCTGGTCTGAAGCAGGGCGCCCTTGCAGCGCTTCGCGCCATCGACGCCATCACAGACGCGACCGGTGATCGTGAACTTCAAGCCCGAGGCCGTCGTGGCGGCGATGTACGGGTCCTTCGAATTATCTTCCCGCGCGACCGTGGCGCCGGCGGCGATGACCGCCTGACGCATGTCGGCGATGCCCCAGTCGGAAAGATAGGATTGCGCCTGCGCGCCGCCGGCGACTGTGACCGCGATCGCGAGCGCGCCGGCGGCCACCATGGATTTCATCATCAAGACACCCCCAAGGAGAAAGCGCCGACCCGCTACCAGCATACACACGGAACATCGTCAGGCCAGTAGGTCGGCGGCATCACCATGACGCCGCAGCCAGGCCGCCGCATAACCGCAAAGGGGGGTAATCTTCAGCCCCCGGCGCCGCGCGTCAGCGACGACGCCCTCCATCAGACGCCCGGCGGTTCCGGCCCCGCGCAATGCCGGCGGCGAGAAGACATAGTCGATGATCAGCCGGCCATTTTCGAGCCGGTAGTCCGCATAGGCGGTCTCATCCGCTTCAATCAGTTCGTAGCGCCCGGCGGCGGCGTTGTCGGTTATGGTGGCCATGGCCCACTATAGCCGCCTCGCGCCACCGGGCGATCCCGGATATCGTCGAGATCTCGAAAGTTCTGGGAGCCTTCATCATGCGCATTCTCGCCGGCGTCTGCCTTGCCGCGTTCACCCTGACCGCCTGCGACCGGTCCGCGGAAAAGCCGGCGACACCCGGTGAACAACCGGCGGCGGCCTCGGCCGCGCCCGCCGGGCCGATCCCGCCCGGCGTCGACCCCGCGCCGACGGTCAAGGGCGGCCTGTGGGAACTGACCAGCCGCACGCCGGGCATGGAGGGCAAGGTGCGCACCTGCTTCGACCCGAAGGTCCAGGCCCAGAGCGCGCTCGTCGCCCAGGGCATGGACCGCCGCCACTGCTCGCGCAGCGACTGGCGCAAGACCGATGAGGGCCACGCCTTCGACATCGCCTGCCAGCGCGGCGGGCGAATCTTCGTCAGTTCCGGCACGCTGACCGGCGATCTGATCGAGTCCTATGTGATGAAGGCCGACACCGTGATCAGCATCGACGACGTGACCCGCGGCGCCAAGCAGGACGTCTCCGCCCGCAACCTGGGAGAATGCCCCGCCGACATGAAGGCCGGGGACGTGCTGGTCCAGGTCGACGGCCGCTGGCAGTCGCCGCGCGCGGGCGTCGGGGGCTAGACCAGCTCCACGGCCATGGCGGTGGCTTCGCCGCCGCCGATGCACAGGCTGGCCACGCCCTTCGTGCCGCCGCGCGCCTTGAGCGCCGCCAGCAGGGTGGTCAGCACCCGGGCGCCGGAGGCCCCGATCGGGTGGCCCAGCGCCGTGGCGCCGCCGTTGACGTTGAGCTTGTCGCGCGGGATGCCCACTTCGCGCTGGGCGATCATGGCGACCACGGCGAAGGCCTCGTTGACCTCGAACAGGTCGACGTCCTCGACGCTCCAGCCGGCCTTGGCCAGCGCCTTGCGCATGGCGGGCACGGGGGCGGTGGTGAACAGGCCGGGTTCATGGGCGTGGGCGGCGTGGGCGACGACGCGGGCGACGATGGGCATGCCCAGGGCCCTGGCCACCGACTCGCGGGTCATCACCAGGGCGGCGGCGCCGTCGCTGATCGAGGAGGCGTTGGCGGCGGTGATGGTGCCGTCCTTCGCGAAGGCGGGCTTGAGGGTCGGGATCTTCGAAGGATCGGCCTTGCCCGGCTGTTCGTCGACGCTGACGACCTCCTCGCCCTTGCGGGTCCTGACCGTCACCGGGGTGATCTCGCCGGCGAAGGCGCCGCTGTCGATGGCGGCGCGGGCGCGGGTCAGGCTCTCGATAGCGTAGGCGTCCTGGTCCTCGCGGGTGAACTGGTAGGCGCGGGCCGAGTCCTCGGCGAACGAGCCCATCAGGCGGCCGGGCTCGTAGGCGTCCTCCAGCCCGTCCAGATACATGCTGTCGCTGATGACATCGTGGCCGATGCGGGCCCCGCCGCGATGCTTGGTCATCAGGTAGGGGGCGTTCGTCATGCTCTCCATGCCGCCCGCCACGATGATGTCGGCGCTGCCGGCGGCCAGGGCGTCATGGGCCATGATGGCCGCCTGCATGCCGCTGCCGCACATCTTGTTGACCGTGGTGGCCTCGACCGACAGCGGCAGGCCGGCGGCCAGCGCCGCCTGGCGGGCGGGGGCCTGGCCAAGGCCGGCGGGCAGCACGCAGCCCATGAAGATCTGCTCGACCCTGTCGCCCGGGACCCCGGCCCGCTCCAGCGCCGCGCGCACTGCGGCGGCCCCCAGGTCCGTGGCCTTCACGCCCGACAACGCCCCCTGGAACCCCCCCATCGGGGTGCGCGCGTAAGAAGCGATGACGACAGGATCATGGGACATGGCGGGCTCCTTGTTCAGCGAGGGGTCATGTGCGCCGTCTAGTTTGATCGGGCAAGCCCGGCGACAGGTCGGGTATTGGAGTGCGGACGATGAAGATGCGCCTATTGCTGACCGGTGTGGCGCTGACCACCCTGCTCGCGGCCTGCGACCGGGCCCCGGCGCCGACCGCCCCCACGCCCGCGGCGCCGCCCGCGACCGCATCTTCCGAGTCCACGCCGGTCGCGACGGCCCCCGCGACGCCGCAGGCCCTGCCCGCCGCGCCCGCCGCCCGCGTGGCCGATCTGGCGCCGGCCCAGGCTGACAACTACTGGCGCCAGGCGCGCGACTACGACGACTCCTGGGGCGATGCGGCGCCGGACTATGTCTACGACTACGACGATCAGGCCCCGGCCGTCTGGATGGACGGGAACACCGTCCGTCGCGTGGTCGAACGCCTCGCCGGCGGCGGGGAGCGCCAGTACTATTACCGGCCCGGCGAAGATGACCCCTACTTCGTTCAGGACACCGACTACTGGTACGGCTACGACAATGGCGCGCTGGTCTCGGTGTACGACACCCGCACCCGGCGGGCGCTTGCCCAGGACGAGATGCGGCGCCGCGCCGACGACGCCGGCCGCTATGCCGCCCGCGCCGAAGAGCTCCGCCTCGCGGCGCGGCGCAGCCAGGCCGAGGATCGCCGCCGGCTGAACGACGACCAGTACCGCGCCTGGCGCCGCGGCGGCGACGTCCGGACGCCGGCGCCGGATCGCGACAGGGATCGCGATCGACCCACGCCGCCCCGCGCCGGGGATCGCCCCCCGGTCGTCGCCCCGCCCGTGGCGACGCCGCCGCCCGTCGTGCGTGATCGCGATCGTCCTGACCGGTCTGACCGGTCTGACCGGCCCGAGCGCCCCGACCGACCGCAGCGTCCGGCTCCAGAACGGCCGCCGGTGGTCGAGACTCCCGCTCCGGCGCCGAGCCCTCCGCCCGTGGCCCGGCCTCGCGCGGAGCGGCCTCAGCGGCCTGATCGGCCGCCCGCCGTCCAGCAAGCCGCGCCGGAGGCGGCGGTGATCCGCCCGGGTCCGGAACTGCCGCAGCGTCCGGCCCGACCCGTCCGGCCGCCGGTGGCGGCGACGCCGCCAGTGGCAGACCCGACGCCCGCTCCGGCTCCGGCGCCGCGGCCGCGCCCCGAGCGTCCGGTTCCGGCGCCGGTTGCCGCTCCCGCCGCGCCCCCGGCCGTCGCGCCAACACCACCGGCCGTCGCGCCGGCGCCGGCGGCCAGGCCCGCCAAACCCAACCCCAAGGGCCTGCCGACGCGACCCGCGCCGAGCGAGCGGGTGGTCGTGTCGGGCGAGACGACGGAGATTCAGTAGCCCGTCCGGAGGGAAGGCGACCGCACGGGGAAAGCTGGACAGGTTCGTCCAGATTAACAACGCGGTTGCTTTCCCTCTAGGGAAACCACATTGTCCCGCCATGGGCAGAACAGCGGACTATTCCCAGCAGACCTGCGGCATCGCCGGGACGCTGGAGATCGTGGGCGATCCCTGGACGATCCTGATCCTGCGGGACGCCTTCCGCGGCGTGCGCCGCTTCGAGCAGTGGCAGGAGCACCTGGGCGTCGCCCGCAACGTGCTGGCCGCCAGGCTCAAGACCCTCGTCGCGCATGGCGTGATGGAAACCCGCCGCTATTCCGAGCGGCCACCGCGCAACGAGTATGTGCTGACCGCCAAGGGTCAGGACCTGCGCGGGGTGCTCCTGACCCTGGCCGACTGGGGCAATCGCCATGTCTATGACGGCAAGGGGCCGGTGCAGTTCGTTCACGATCACTGCGGCAAGCCCTTCACCCCCAGGATCGTCTGCCAGGAATGCGGCGAGGGCCTGATCGCGGGAGATCTGCGCCATCTGCACCTGAACGAGGACGCCCTCACCGTCGGCGAGGCGCTGGCGGGAACAGACGCGGACAAGGGATCGTAACCCCTCCGTCATGGCCCGACCTGTTCGGGCCAGCCATGAACACCGCCTGGGCCGTGCGTCCTTCGACACGCCGCTTCGCGGCTGCTCAGGATGACTGTGCTGGAAGGCTACCCACCATAGTCATGCTGAGCAGCGCCGACAGGCGCGTGTCGAAGCACGCATGAAGCCGGCGGACTCTCCACGCATGGCCGAAGCGCAAAGTCGGACCATGACGGAACGGCGGAAATGGGAGAAAGTCAGGCCCTGAACAGGGGAGCAATACGGATGGACGGCCTTGCCAACGCGAAGGTGATCACCTTCATCCTGACCCGCGACCGGGCGGCCTCCACGACCTGGTACGCCGAGGTACTCGGGCTGCCGGTGGTGGCGGCGGACGACGGCTTCGCCAGCGTGCTGGACCTGAACGGAACCCTGCTGCGGATCACCCAGATCGACGGCTACGAGGCTTCGGCCCATCCCGCGCTGGGCTGGGAGGTCCCCGACATCGCCGCCGTGATCGGGACCCTGGTTTCCAGGGGCGTGACGATGACGATCTACGAGGGCTTCGGACAGGACGCCCTGGGCGTCTGGACCTCGCCGGACGGCAAGGCGAAGGTCGCCTGGTTCAACGACCCCGACGGCAACGTGCTCAGCCTGACCCAGACCTGACGAGGCCCTTCGGCGTCGCCCGGGCAAGCACGACTTCTGACCCCGCACGACCTTGACCACCGCCGCCACACGGCAGGGCGCTTGACTCGCTGACATGCGTCAGATATTCCTGACACATGAAAGAGAATGAACCGCTTTCGGGAGACCGGCTGCTCGCCATGCTGGCGGCGCTGGCCAGCCCGCACCGGCTCCGGATCATCGCGGCGCTGCAGGCGGGCGGGCGCAACTACATCAGCCAGCTGGCCCGCGAGCTCGGGATCAGCCGGCCCCTGCTGCACCTGCATCTCCAGAAGCTGGAGGAGGCCGGCCTGGTGACCAGCCGGCTGGAGCTGTCCGCCGACGGCAAGGCGCTCAACTACTTCGAGGTCTCCGACTTCGCCCTGTCCCTGACCCCCACCGCGATCGCCGTGGCGACGCGCTCCCTGACATCCAAACCCGAGTCCTGAAGGTGACCCCCATGGCCCCCGAGCTGTACGTTTTCTCCATATGCCTGCCGTTCGTGACCATCCTGCTGGTCTTCGGCATGCGCTACTACGCCCAGATCCAGCAGGCGAAGGCCCGCGGCGCCAGCGACGAAGCCTTGGCCGCCATCGAGACCCGGCTGGCGGCGATCGAGAAGATTCTCAAGGACGTCGGCTAACCCGCCGCACCCAACACCCCCTCACATCCCCGCAAGGAATTCCCGGCATGACCCAGGTCTCGCTGCTGCGCCTCTATGTCCTCAGGGCCGCCTACCTCCTGATGGTCGTCGGACTGGGCCTGACCATCTGGCCGGGCATTCTGAGCCCCGACAGGGACTGGTCGCTGATGGGCGGCGTCGTTCAGTGCATGCTGGCGGCCGTCTCGCTGCTAGCCCTGCTGGGCCTGCGCTATCCGGTGAGGATGCTGCCGCTGCTGATGTTCGAGCTGATCTGGAAGGGGATGTGGCTGGTCCTGGTCGGTCTGCCCGCCTGGCGGGCCGGGGACATGAGCGCCGGCACGACGGAGACCCTGGTCGCCTGCCTGATGGGCGTGATCTTCCCGCTGGTCATTCCCTGGCGCCATGTGTGGAAGACCTATGCCGCGGCGCCGGGCGAGCGTTGGCGCTAAGGCCGCCCGCTTCATTTATGGTTAAAGCAACCTTGCCATGATGGCCGCTGGGTAATCCGGGGCCATCGCGTTGCGCAGTCTGATCGCCGCCGTCGAGCGTATCGAACCCCTGTCGGTTTCGGGCAGGGTGGCGGCCGTGAACGGGCTGCTGATCGAGGCGCGGGGCGGCCTTTCCCACCTGCCCATCGGCGCCCGGGCCGAGATCGATCGCCGGGGCGCCCCGCCGCTGCCGGCCGAGGTCGTCGGCTTCCGCGAGACCCGCGCCCTGCTCATGCCGTTCGGCCCGGTCGAGGGCGTCGCGCCCGGCGCCGAGATCCACATCAAGCCCGACGGCGGCCTCGTCCGGCCGACGAAGGCCTGGCTGGGCCGCATCGTCGACGCCTTCGGCGAACCGATCGACGGCAAGGGCCCTCTGCCCCAGGGCCAGGCCGCCTATCCGCTGCGCGCCGCGCCGCCGCCGGCCCACGCCCGCGGCCGGGTCGGCGCGCGGCTCGATCTGGGCGTCAAGGCGATGAACGTCTTCACCACCACCTGCCGGGGCCAGCGGCTGGGCATCTTCGCCGGCTCGGGCGTGGGCAAGTCGGTGCTGCTGTCGATGCTGGCCCGCCAGGCCGACTGTGACGCCGTCGTCGTCGGGCTGATCGGCGAACGCGGCCGCGAGGTGCGCGAGTTCATCGAGGAGACCCTCGGCGAGGAAGGCCTCAAGCGGGCCGTGGTCGTGGTGGCCACATCGGACGAGCCGGCGCTCAAGCGGCGGCAGGCCGCCTACATGACCCTGGCGGTGGCCGAGGCGCTGCGCGACCAGGACCTGGAAGTGCTCTGCCTGATGGACAGCGTGACCCGCTTCGCCATGGCCCAGCGCGAGATCGGCCTGGCCGCCGGCGAGCCGCCGACCACCAAGGGCTACACCCCCACCGTCTTCACCGAGCTGCCCAAGCTGCTCGAGCGGGCCGGGCCTGGACCGGTGCGGCCCGACGGCACCACGGCGGGGCCGATCACCGGCCTGTTCACCGTGCTGGTCGACGGCGACGACCACAACGAGCCGATCGCCGACGCGGTGCGCGGCATCCTCGACGGCCACATCGTGATGGAAAGAAGCATCGCCGAGCGCGGACGCTTCCCTGCCATTAACGTCCTCAAGTCCATAAGTCGCACCATGCCCGGCTGTCAGCTGCCCCATGAGCGCGAGATCGTGAAGTCCGCAAGGCAGGCCTTGTCGGCCTACAGCAACATGGAAGAGCTGATCCGCATCGGCGCCTATCGCGCCGGATCGGACCCGCAGATCGACCGCGCCATTCTGCTCAACCCGGACCTGGAGGCCTTCCTGTCGCAGGACAAGGACGAGACCGCCACGCTGGACGACTGTTTCAACAGCCTCGACGGCATTCTCACGGGTAGCGTTCAGTGAAGGCGATGAAGTCCCTGATCCGCATCTCGACCCACGAGGTCGAGATGCTGCAGAAGCGGCTGGCGGAGATCGTCGACCGCCGCACCACCGCCGAACTGCGCCTCGTCGTCCTCGCGGCCGAGGGCGAGGCCGAGCTGCTGCGCGCGCGCCATGACGCCGAGGCCGGCTGGTACCTGGTCGGCTTCCGCGAGGGGCTCAAGCAGCGCAAGGCCGCCGTCCAGGCCGAGATCGACGCCATCGGCCGCGAGGAGGCCGGCGCGCGAGACGCGCTGTCGGAGGCCTTCGAGGCCCTGAAGAAATACGAACACGTCAACGACGCCCACGCCACAGCCGCCCGCAAGGACCAGGACCGCCGCGACACCGCCGCGCTGGACGAGCTGGGCCTGCGCCGGATGTCGGGGCGGTGAAGCGGCGCACGATCAGGGACAGGTTAAGATGTCCCGAGGGACACCTTAACCTGTCCCCGACGTTGTCCCGCCGCGCCGCGCTGGCTTCCGGGCTGAGCCTCGCCCTCGCCGCCTGCACCCGCCAGCCAGCCGCCGCCCAACCGGTCGACGGCACGCCGCTCAAGTCCCTCGCGCCCTTCCCCGTCGGGGTCGCCGTGCAGGCCGCGCAACTCAACGACCCCGCCTGGACCTCTCTGGCCGCGACCCACTTCACCCAGCTCACCGCCGAGTGGGAGATGAAGATGGAGTATGTGGTCCAGGCCGACGGCAGCTTCCGCTTCGACCGCGCCGACGCCATCGCCGCCTTCACCCGCGACCGGGGAATGCGGCTCTTCGGCCATACCCTGGTCTGGTACGCCAACGAGCCGGAGGCCTTCGCCCGGCTCGACGAGGGCCGCCAGAGCTTCGCCGGGGCGCTGGCCAACTACGTGACCGCCATGGTCGGCCGCTATCGCGGGCTGGCCTCGGGCTGGGACGTGATCAACGAGCCGATCCGGGACGACGGCTCTGGCCCGCGCGACAGCCTGTGGAGCCGCAAGCTGGGCCAGGTCGGCCACTTCAAGGTGGCCTTCGAGGCGGCCCGCGCCGCCGATCCGCAGGCAGTGCTGTTCACCAACGACTATCACCTGGAGAGCAAGCCGGCGAAGCTGGCCAGCTACATGCGGCTGATCGAGCAGCTGCTCACCGCCGGCGTGCCGCTGGGCGGCATCGGCTGTCAGACGCATCTGGACGCCGACCTGCCGGCCGGAGCCATCGCCCGCACCCTCAAGGCGCTGGCCGGTTTCGGCCTGCCGATTCACCTGTCGGAGCTGGATGTCTCGGTCGTCGGCGGCGGGCTGCTGGGCGACCGCGCCGGCACCGAGCGGCGGCAGGTCGCGCTGTACGGCGAGGCGATGGAGGCCTTCGCGGCCTTGCCGCAGCGCCAGCAGTTCGCCTTCACCGTCTGGGGCCTGCGCGACAGCGACAGCTGGCTCACCCGCGAAAACACGCGTGACGCGCCGCTGATGTTCGACAGCGCCGGGCGGCCGAAGTCGACCTACGGCGCGGTGGTGAAGGCGTTGCGGGGGCGTTAGCGCTTCCTCTCACCCCTCCGTTCCGTCATGGCCCGACTCGTTCGGGCCACCGATGAACACCGTCCGTGCCGTGCGTCCTTCGACACGCCGCTGCGCGGCTGCTCAGG
>JAUSPV010000078.1 GCA_030652755.1 Caulobacter sp.
GGCTGCTCAGGATGACGTCGTTTGAAGGCTATCCATCTACGTCATGGTGAGCAGCGCCGCAGGCGCGTGTCGGAGCACGCATGGAGCGGGCGACGCGGACGCCGGACAGCCCGCGACCGGCAATAGGGTAAACGCCCCATAGGCCGCGCGCGCGGCCGGTCGCAGGCTCGGCTCCATCAAGGAGCCGGCCATGATCCATGTCGTCACCCACGCCCAACGCCACATCTACGCCCAGCAGCTGACCGCCATGCACCGCATGCGGCGGGAGGTCTTTGTCGGAACGCGGGGCTGGAAGCTGCAGACCCGCGAGGATGGCGGCGAGTACGACCGCGGCGACGACGACAAGGCCATCTACTTCATGATGCTCGACCGCGACGGCGGCCTGCAGGTCAGCGTGCGGGTGCGGCCGGTGACCGACTGGTCGATCCTGCTCGACGAGATGCCGGGCTGCGTCGAGGGCGATGTGGCGGCGCTGCGCCGGCCGGACGTCTGGGAAATGGCGCGACACCTGGCCGGCCAGCAGGGCCGCTCGGTCGGCGAGGCGAAGCGGCGGGCCGCGGAGTTTCGCATCGCCATGCTGGAGGCGGCGCTGCGCAAGGGCGTGACCCAGCTGGTCGGCTCGGTGGATGTCGGGCTGCTGGCCCACGGCATCCGGGCCTGGCTGGACCTCAAGCCGCTCGGCCTGCCGGTGGTCTATCCGGAGGGCGGCGCGGCCGTCGGCTACGAGATCCCGGTCAGCGAAGACCTTATCCACCGGCTCAGGCGCGCTCACGGCGTCACCCGCCCCTCCGCCTTCGAACTGGAGGTCGAGACCGCCACCCCGTGGATGACGCCCGCCGGGCTCGAAGCCGCCTTCCGGGGTCCGGCCGCCTACAACGAGGCGTTCCACGCATGACCACGCGCGTAACCGCCGCTCCACCGACGGCGCTTGAGGACTACGAAGATTTCCTGGACCTGCTCAAACATCTGACGCCCGACCGGCGGCGGATCATCGACGCCCTGCTCCGGAAGATCGCGGCCGTCGAGGACGCCGATGGCGAGTCTGCGGCGTTATCGCTCATCGAAGATGTGTCATCGATCCTCGCCACAACCCCCACGACCCACTAAGCTCGATTACAGCCGACCGTCAGAGTCGGAAATCGATCGGCGCTTCAGGTTGAGCGCCGCTGGCTCGGGAGCGTTGAAAACATGTCTGATCCCATCGACGTGGGCGTGGGAGCCCGCATCCGCATTCGCCGCCGCGAACTTGGCGTGAGCCAGGGCCTGCTGGCGCAGCATCTGAACCTCACCTTCCAGCAGGTCCAGAAGTACGAGCGGGGCGCCAATCGCGTCTCCGCCTCGATGCTGGTGCGAATCGCCGAGCGTCTGGGCTGCACGGTCGGCTATCTGGTCGGCGAGGACAGCGGCTCGGCCGGCGGCCTGGAAGGCGCCCAGCTGGCGCGGCTGGCCAGCACCGGCGTCGCCGAGCTGGTCGAGGCCTTCAACGCCATTGAAAGCCCCAAGGCCCGGGCGGCGCTGATGCGTCTGGCCCGCAGCATGGCCGAGACCGACTCCGACCCCGACTGACGCCTTGCCCGCGCGTCCTGCTGACAGCATGCTGTCAGC
>JAUSPV010000080.1 GCA_030652755.1 Caulobacter sp.
GCTGACAGCATGCTGTCAGCACGGCCGTGGGAGGGTGGCATGAGACGCGCGGAGCGACTGTTCCAGATCATCCAGATCCTGCGG
Organism: Caulobacter sp.; assembly: GCA_030652755.1. Classification (GTDB taxonomy): domain Bacteria; phylum Pseudomonadota; class Alphaproteobacteria; order Caulobacterales; family Caulobacteraceae; genus Caulobacter. The sequence continues at coordinate 85 of JAUSPV010000080.1, forward strand.
CGCGGGCGCGGGCCGGTCACGGCCGACGCGCTGGCGCGGGAGCTGGAGACCTCGAAGCGGTCGATCTATCGCGACATCGCCGCCCTCGTCGGCCAGCGGGCGCCCATCCGGGGCGAGGCCGGCGTCGGCTATGTCCTGGATGACGGGTACGACATGCCGCCCCTGATGCTGACGCCCGACGAGATCGAGGCCGCCGTGCTGGGCGCCCAGTGGGTGGCCGGACGCGGGGACCCGGCCCTGGCCCGGGCCGCCAACGACCTGATCGCCAAGATCGCCGAGGCGGTGCCCGACAACCTTCGGCCCATCGTGCTCGAACCCGCCGGCCGGGCGCCGCCGGCCTGGGACAACAAACACGACACCATCGACATGGCTCTGGTCCGGTCCTCGATCCACGCCGGCCGCAAGATTCGGCTGACCTATCGCGACGAGCAGGAGCGGGAGAGCGACCGGGTCATCTGGCCGGTGACCGTTGGCTACATGGAGACCAAGCGGCTGTTGATCGGCTGGTGCGAGCTACGCCAGGACTTCCGCACCTTCCGTACCGACCGCGTGGCGGCGGCGGCGTTCCTGGACGAGCGGTTTCCCGAGCGGCCGGGCGTCCTGCGGGCCCGCTGGCGAAGGTTCAACGCCGAGGAGATCGCGCGGGCGACCGAGCGGCCCTGCGGCCCGGACGCATAGGCCGATCAGGCGAAGATCGCGGCGATGTCCGTCGCGTCGAGCACCCTGTAGGCGCCGGGCTCGAGGTCGTCGGGCAGGACAAGGCCGCCCAGGCTCTCGCGGTGCAGGGCCAGCACATGATTGCCCATGGCCGCGAACATGCGGCGGACCTGATGATAGCGGCCCTCGGTCAGGGTCAGCAGGGCCAGGGTCGGCGACAGGGTCTCCATGGTCGCCGGCAGCAGGGGCTTTGTCTCGCCGTCCAGCATCAGCCCGCCGGCCGCGAAGGTCTCCGCCTCGCCGCCGCTCAACGGGCGGTCGAGGGTGACGCGGTAGCGCTTGGCGACATGGTTGCGGGGCGAGATCACCCGGTGCAGCAGGTCGCCGTCGTCGGTCATCAGCAGCAGGCCGGAGGTCTCCTTGTCCAGCCGGCCGATGGTCGAGATCGCCGGGTCGCGCAGTCGCCAGCGGGTCGGCAGCAGGTCATAGACCAGCGGCCCGGCCTCCTTGTGCGAACAGGTGACGCCCAGCGGCTTGTGCAGCATCAGGGTCAGGCCCGGCGGCGGGTCGATGGCCTTGCCGTCCAGGGTCATCCGGGCCGGCAGGTCGCCGGCCAGCGGGATGCGGCGGTCGGCGTCGCGGACCGGTTCGCCGTCCAGCAGGATGCGGCCGTTGCGAGCCAGGGCCTGGATCTCGCGGCGGCTGCCGTAGCCCATGTTGGCCAGCAGCCGGTCGAGCCTCAGCGCGGCCGGGCCCTTGCTCACTTCACCGCCTCGATGACCTTGAACCCGCCCTGGTCGGCGCGGGGCGTCACGGTGCGGAACAGTTCGGTGAGCAGCGCCTCGTAGGGCAGGTGGCGGTTGGCCACCAGCCACAGCGTCCCGCCCTTGCGCAGCAGCGAGGCCGCCTGGCGGATGAAGGTCTGGCCCAGCTGTTTGTCCTCGGTCCCGGCGTCGTGGAACGGCGGGTTCATGACCACGAAGTCGAGGCTGGCGGGCGTGACGCCGGTGGACCGCACGTCGGCCCAACGGATGTCGGCGCGGGGGTCGGCGACGTTGCGTTTGGCCGCCTCGACCGCCCGGCCGTCGAGGTCGACCAGGGTCAGATGCTCGACGCGCGGTGAGGCCAGCACCGCGTGGGCCAGCACGCCGATTCCGGCGCCCAGGTCCGCGCCCTTGCCGGCCAGCGGCGGCAGGTGGCTGATCAGCAGGGCGCTGCCCGGGTCGATGCGGTCCCAGCTGAACACGCCCGGCTGGGTCCAGAGGCCCAGGCCCGGGTCGAGGCGCGGCGCGCCCTGGGCGATGGCCTCGTCCAGCCCGACCGGCGCCTCGGGCCGGCGGACGGTGCAGATGCGGTGGTGGCGACGGCCCTCCTCGTTGACCGCGCAGCCGAAGGCCTCCAGCTCCTTGCGCAGCCGCGAGCCGCCCTTGTCCTTGGGCGCGACGGCGACCAGCCGGCCGTCGGGCTTCAGCGCCCGCAGCGCCAGCGCCAGCACATGGCGGCGCTCGGCCGTCGCCGGCGGGGCGAGCAGGGTGGCAGAGGCCAGTGAGGCGGGCGGGACGGCGGCGAAGTCCGGGCTGCCGGGGACATAGGGCGAGAAACGGGTCGCGCCCTCGGGGGCTTCGATCACGTCGCGGGGCGGGGCGCCGTAGACGGCGTGGATGTCGGTGGTGTCGGTCACGGGGGCTTCATACACGCTACCCCCCCATTGTCATCCCGGCCGCAGCGCGAAGCGCGGAGAGCCGGGACCCAGAAGCAGCCGCGCGGCATCGGCTGGGTCCCGGATCGGCTACGCCGTCCGGGATGACAAAGCGGGCCTCACCCCACCCCCACGATCTCCACCTCGCCGCCGGCCACCATGGCCAGGTCGCCGACGGTCTTGCCCAGCACCGCCTGGGCCAGCGGCGAGACGTAGCTGACGCTGCCGGCGGCGGGATCGGCTTCGTCCTCGCCGACGATGCGCCAGGTCTGGCGGCGGCCGTCCTCGCGCTCGACGGTCACCGACCCGCCGAAGCGGACGGTTCCGTCGTCGTCCGTGGGTTCGACCAGCTGGGCGGTGGCGCGGCGCGAGGACCAGTAGCGCAGGTCGCGGGTGGCGCGGGCCATGGCCGTGCGGTCGTCCTTGACGTCGCCGCCCTGGGCGGACGCGTACGCCGCGCGGGCCGAGGCCAGCTCGGCCTCGATGGCGGCGAGCCCCTCCGGCGTGACGAGGTTGGCATGGGTGGACACAGGCCGGTCGGGCAGGTTGGCCGCGACCGATTCGTAGTCCTCTTCCCTGGTGAAGGCGACGCTCATGCTTGTCCTCATACGCCCTTCGGCGGGGAGGTAATACCGGGCGGGGCGAAGGGTTTCGTCCGGACGATGGTCCGCTTGACCTACCCACGGGAAGCCGCGCCCAATTCGCGGAAACAGGGAGACACGCCATGACCTTCAAGTCCGACGACCTGATGTACCGCCCCGGCCTGATGAACGGGGAGCGAATCCTGATCACCGGCGGCGGCACGGGGCTGGGCAAGGTGATGGCCGAGGCCTGCCTGATGCTGGGGGCGGAGGTCTACATCTGTGGCCGGCGCGGCAACATCCTCGAGGACACGGCCAAGGAGCTGATGGCCGCCCATCCCGACAGCCCGGGCAAGGTCGTCGGCATCGCTTGCGACATCCGGGTGCCGGAAGCGATCAAGGACATGGTGGATGCGATCTGGGCCGACGGCGGGGCGCTGACGGGCCTGGTCAACAACGCGGCCGGCAACTTCATCAGCCGCACCGAGGACCTGTCGCCGCGCGGCTTCGACGCCATCGCCAACATCGTCTTCCGGGGTTCGTTCTTCGTGACGCTCGAATGCGGCAAGCGCTGGATCGCCGAGGGCAGGAAGGCCTCGGTCATCTCGATCCTGACCACCTGGGTGTGGAACGGCGGGCCGTTCACGGTGCCCAGCGCCATGTCCAAGGCCGGCCTCAACGTCATGACCCAGTCGCTGGCCGTCGAATGGGGACCCAAGGGCATCCGCTTCAACGCCATCGCGCCCGGCCCCTTCCCGACCGAAGGCATGAGCGCGCGCCTGAACCCCGGCCAGCAGCAGAGCGCCTACGAGAACATGAGCGGCAACCCGATGAACCGGGTCGGCGAGATGGCCGAACTGGCCAACCTGGCGGTCTATCTTCTGTCGAAAGGGTCGGAGTATGTGAACGGCCAGACCATCGCCATCGACGGCGGCCAGTACAACGCCAGCGGCGGCAACTTCTCCCGCATGACCGAATGGGGCGACGACCAGTGGCAGGCCGTGAAGGACATGATCAAGACGACCAACGAGAAGGACCGGGCCCAGCGCACGGTCTGACCACGGAGCCCCGCGAGCGGCCGACCGTCCGGCTGCTGCTGTTCTCGCCGGCCGGTCGGCTGCTGCTCATGCGGTTCGAGGACGAAGCCACAGGCCCCGGCGGCTGGTGGTGCACGGTCGGCGGCGGCGTCGACGCGGGCGAGGCGCTGGACGTCGCCGCCCGCCGCGAGCTGTTCGAGGAGACCGGCCACGACGAGGTCGACCTGGGCCCCGTGGTCTGGATCCGTGAGCATGTGCTGATCGTCGAGGGCGAGCACCGCCGGCTGGTCGAGCACTACTTCCTGGCCACGGCCGTCCACGAGGTCCTCGTCGACCACCACTGGACCGAGCTGGAGCGCCGGGTGGTCAAGGCCATGCGCTGGTGGACGCCGCAGGAAATCGTGGGCAGCGAGGAAACCATCTTTCCGGAAGGTCTGGGCGCGCTGCTGCTGGACCTGCTGCGGGACGGGCCGCCGCGGCAGCCGATCCGGCTGTGACGCGAAGACCATGGTTAATCAGGGATTAACCGTCGCGGGGCAGGGTCGGGCCATGCGCCGTCTCACCCTCCTCGCCCTGATGAGTCTGGCCCTCGCCGCGCCGGCCGGGGCGCAGGACGGCGGCCGAATCCGCGCGGCGGCGTCCGAGCCGTCGGTCGCGCTGCGCGGGCCGGTCGGGGAGACGCCGGAGAACGGCGCGCGGGATGACGCGGAGTCGCTCGCCGCCCTGGTCCCCATGCCGCCGTCGGTCGCCCCGGTCGGAACCGTCGCCCGGAGCGACACGCGACAGTGCCGCCAGAGCTGCAACCGGGCCTACTACTTCTGCCTGTCGGCCGAGGAAGACACCTGCGCCCCGGCCTGGACGCAATGCACGGCCCGCTGCGGACGGCGCTGAGCAGGGCGCCGTGGCGTCACGGTTGACGCGCGCGGAATGCACCGACACCTTCCCTGAACAACGATAACCAGAACGACTTCCAGGGAGAGCCATCGTGTCCGCACGTCTGCCCAAGGCCTGTATCATCGGCGCCGGCTGCAGCGGGTTCACCACCGCCAAGCGGCTGAAGGACGTCGGGGTCCCCTACGACTGCTTCGAGATGTCCGACGATATCGGCGGCACCTGGTACTACAAGAACCCCAACGGCATGTCGGCCTGCTACGACAGCCTGCACATCGATACGTCGAAGTGGCGGCTGGCGTTCGAGGATTTCCCGGTGCCGGCCGACTGGCCCGACTTTCCGCACCACGCCCAGCTCTTCCAGTACTTCAAGGACTACGTCGACCACTTCGGCCTGCGCGAGACGATCACCTTCAACACCTCGGTGGAGAAGGCGCGCCGTAACGCCGAGGGTCTGTGGGAGGTCACCCTCTCGACCGGCGAGACGCGGCTCTACGACGTCCTGTTCGTCTGCAACGGTCACCACTGGAGCCCGCGCATTCCCGAGTATCCGGGCGAGTTCGACGGCCCGGCCTTCCATAGCCACGCCTACAGCGACCCGTTCGATCCGGTCGACATGCGCGGCAAGAACGTCGTCGTGGTCGGGATGGGCAACTCGGCGATGGATATCGCCAGCGAGCTGTCCCAGCGGCCGATCGCGAAGAACCTGTGGGTCTCTGCCCGGCGCGGGGTGTGGGTGCTGCCCAAGTACATGAACGGCAAGCCGGCCGACAAAGCCTCGATGCCGCACTGGATGCCGCGCAAGCTGGGCCTGAGCCTGGCGCGCAAGACCATCAAGAAGACGCTGGGAAACATGGAGGACTACGGTCTTCCCAAGCCCGACCACGAGCCGCTGGAAGCCCACCCCTCGGTCAGCGGCGAGTTCCTGACGCGGGCCGGCTGCGGCGACGTCAAGTTCAAGCCGGCGATCAAGGCGCTGGAAGGAAAGAAGGTCCGCTTCGCCGACGACAGCGTCGAAGAGGTCGACGCCATCGTCTTCGCCACCGGCTACGACATGAAGTTCCCGTTCTTCGACGCCGCCGAACTCGTTCCCGACGCCGACCATCGCCTGCCGCTGTTCAAGCGCATGATGAAGCCGGGCGTGCCGAACCTGTTCTACATGGCCCTGGCCCAGCCGCTGCCGACGCTGGTAAACTTCGCCGAGCAGCAGTCCAAGCTGGTCGCCGCCTACCTGACCGGCCAGTATCTGCCGCCGCCGCCGGCGGAGATGGAGAAGGTCATCGTCCGGGACGAGCAGACCCACACCGCCCAGTACTACGAGGCCAAGCGCCACACGATCCAGGTCGACTTCGGCATCTACTGCCACGACCTGATGAAGGAGATCGAGCGAGGCGCGAAGCGCGCGAAGGCGGCGGGGAACAGGCTGCCGGTCGAGGCGCGGGCGGAATCCTCGCCTGTCATCCCGGCCGGAGCGTAGCGGAGAGCCGGGACCCAGAGGGGGCGTCCCGAGGGCTGGGTCCCGGACAGCCGCTGCGCGGCTTCCGGGATGACAACCTATTTGGCGAACGCCCTCAGGAACGCCGCCACATGGAAGCGGCGGTAGCGTTCGCGCTCGGCGTCGTCGCCGACCGGCAGGGCGTAGCCGACCGTGCCGAGCGTGGCCTGCAGGAAGGGCGCGAAGAACAGCCGGGCCATGAACTCCGGATCATGCCCGGCGGCCAGTTCGCCGCGATCCACGGCCCGCTGGAAGGCGCCGCCGAGCGAGGCGAGGCCGGGGGTGAGGATCTCGCGGCGGATGAAGCCGGCGATTTCCGGCCGGCGGCCCGACTCATCCATGGCCAGCAGCAGATAGCCGCGCGCCAGCCCGTGCCCCTGTGTCGCGGCCAGCCGCCGGGAAAAGCCTTCGATCATCTCGGTGATCGGTCCCGGATGGGCGGCCACCCAGGCGTTCAGCGCCCTTCCGGGGACAGCGAGGTCCTCCTCGAGCAGCGCCTCGATCAGCCGGTCCTTGCCAGGGAAGTAGCGATAGACCGCCGGCTTGGTCACGCCGACGGCGGCGGCCACCTCGTCCATGCGCGCGGCCTCGAAGCCCTTGCGGGAGAACAGGTCGCGGGCCGCGTCGAGGATTTCGCGCGGCCGGGCGCGGGCCCGCTCTCCGCGCGGGCCGGGCGACCTGGTCTCCATCCTCAACTCCGACGGCATGAATTCTTCCCTCGCCTGCCGGGCAGCCTAGCTCTATACTCATGGGTAACTAAGAAAAATCGGAGGAATGCGGGTGACTCTCAGCGTTGACGTCTTCTGGTCGTTCCGAAGCCCCTATTCCTACCTCGCCACGCCGCAGCTGCTCGCGCTGCGGGCGGCGTACGATCTGGAGGTCGTGGTCCGGCCGGTGCTGCCGATCGCGGTGCGGATCGAGGGCTTCTTCAAACGGGTGAACCCGATGTGGCCGCCCTATCTGGCGCGCGACATCTACCGCCTCGGCCAGATGCAGGGCACGCCGATCCGCTGGCCCCGACCCGACCCGATCGTCATGGACATCGCCAGCGGCGAGGTGCCGGCCGACCAGCCCTACATCTACCGCCTCACCCGCATGGGCGAGGCGGCGGCCGAGGCCGGCAAGGGCCTGGAGTACATCAACGAGGTCGGGACGCTGATCTGGTCCGGCGGGACCGAGAACTGGCATGAAGGCGACCATCTGGCCAAGGCGGCCGAGCGGTCCGGGCTCGATCCGGACGCGCTCGAAGCCGCCGCCCGGGACGAGGCCGACCGGCTCGACGCCGCCATCGAGGCCAACCAGAAGGCGCTCGAGACCGCCGGCCACTGGGGCGTTCCGACCATGGTCTTCGACGGCGAGCCGTTCTTCGGGCAGGACCGCCTGGAAGTGCTCCTGTGGCGGATGAAGCAGAACGGGCTGCAGGCGCGCGCGTGAGGCCTTCTGTTCGCTTGCTTGAGGCCGCCCGCCTGCTAGCCTGACGGCGATGAGTCAGGTCGTTCTTCTTTCGTCGGGCAAGCGCGAGCAAACCAAGCTCGCCAATCGCCGCGCCATCCTCGACGCCGCGCGTGAGGTCTTCGCCGAGCTCGGCCACGAATCGGCGACGGTGCGCGACATCATCCGCCGCACCGGCCTCGCCTCCGGGACCTTCTACAACTACTTCCGCTCGCTGGATGAGGTGTTCGAGGCGCTGGCCGACGACGGGGCCGCGCGCTTCCGGCCGATCCTGCGCGCCTGCTGGGAAGCCTCGAACAGCTTCGAGGGCTATCTGCGGGCGGCGATCCAGGCCTATTTCGACTTCATGGCCGACGAGCACGAGGCCTGGCAGTCTCACCGCCCGGCCGGCGAGAAGCATCCGCACATGCGGGTGCAGACGCCGGAGATGGAGCGGGTGTTCGAGGAGGTGCGCGACGCCTTCCTGCAGGCCATGGAGCACGACGCCGCGCCGCGGGTGGACGCCGACTACCTGGCGGCCGCCTGCATCGCCATGGCCCGCGAGGTCGGCGACAAGATGCTCGAGCGCCGGCCGATCGACACGGCCGCCGCCGCCGACTTCGCGGTCAAGCTGATCATGGGCGGGATCCCCGCCCTGCCACGCCTCTCGACCTGACGGAGCGATCACCATGGCCGATCCCGCGGTCCAGAAGGCGGTCCTGAAGGTTCTGCTCTCACTGCCCACGCCCGTGCTGCGGGCGATGGCCGGAGGCGGGGTGGTCTATCAGGGCGGGCGCACGCTGGATCCCCGCTTCCAGTTCCTGACCGCCGGCGCGCGACGGATGCCGGCCATGTCGTCCCTGACGCCGGAAGAGGCCCGCGCGGCCAGCGCCGGGGGACTGGCGGCCATGGCCGGCAAGCCCGAGCCGGGCGTTCGCGTCGAGAACCTGACCATCGAAGGCCCCGGCGGCGCGCTGAAGCTGCGCGCCTATCGCCCGGCCGACCAGGACTCCGCCGCGCCCCTGATGGTCTTCGCCCATTTCGGCGGCGGGGTGATCGGCGACCTGGAGACCAGCGACGTCTTCTGCCAGATCCTCGCCCGCATCGCGCGCTGCGCTGTGCTGTCGGTGGACTATCGCCTGGCGCCCGAGACGCGGTTCCCCGGCGGGCTGGAGGACGTGCTGGCCGCCTACCGCTGGGGCCGCGACAACGCCGCCCGCTTCGGCGCGCCGCAGGGCGTGGCGGCCATCGGCGGCGATTCCATGGGCGGCAACTTCGCCGCCGTCGTCGTCCAGGAAATGAAGCGCGTCGGCGAGCCGCAGCCGGCCCTGCAGCTCTTGATCTATCCGGCCGTCGACGTGGCCAGCGAGACCCAGTCGATGACCACCTATGCCGACGCCTATCCGCTGTCGGCCGACACCATGAACTGGTTCATGGCCCACTACATCGGCCCCGACGCCGACCCGGCCGATCCGCGGCTTTCGCCGATCAAGACCGAAGACCTCTCGGGCCTGGCGCCGGCCATCGTCGCCACCGCCGGGTTCGACCCGCTGGTCGACCAGGGCGAGAGCTACGCCAAGCGCCTGCGCGACGCCGGCGCGCCGGTGGTCTACCGCTGCTACGACAGCCTGGCCCACGGCTTCACCGCCTTCACCGGCGCCATCCCCGCCGCCGATGTCGCCTGCCGCGAGATCGCGGGGTTTGTCCGCCAGGCGTATGAGGGGAAGCTCTCGTAGCCTCCCTCCCCGCATGGGGAGGGTGGATCCTGCGAAGCCGAAGGCGAAGCAGGAGACGGGTGGGGAGCTGTGGAGGCGCAGGTCAGCGCTGACCTCTGATCACCTTTGCCCCACCCCCACC
>JAUSPV010000084.1 GCA_030652755.1 Caulobacter sp.
AGGGCAAGATCAAGGCCCTGGAGGCTGTTCTTGAGGCCAGCCCGCTGACCTCGCAGGTCGGCATCGGCCACACCCGCTGGGCCACGCACGGCGCGCCGAGCGAGCGCAACGCCCACCCGCACACCTCCGGCCGGGTGACCCTGGTCCACAACGGCATCATCGAGAACTTCGCCGACCTGAAGACCGAGCTGCAGAAGGAAGGCCGAGTCTTCGAGAGCGACACCGACACCGAGGTCGTCGCCGCCCTGATCGACCACTACCTGGACAAGGGGCAGGCCCCGCTGGCCGCCTTCAAGATGGCGCTCGACCGGCTGACCGGCGCCTACGCCCTGGCGGTGCTGATCGAGGGCCGCGACAACTTCATCATGGGCGCCCGAAAGGGCAGCCCGCTGGTGGTCGGCACGGGCGACGGCGAGATGTTCCTGGGCAGCGACGCCCTGGCCGTCGGCCCGTTCACCAGCAAGGTCACCTATCTCGAGGAAGGCGACTATGTCGCCATCGACCACGACCACGCCGAGATCTTCGACGTCGCCGGCATGCCGGTGGAACGGCCCCTGAAAGTCGTCTCCGCCGCCGCCGCCCTGGTCGAGAAGGGCAACTACCGGCACTTCATGGAGAAGGAGATCCATGACCAGCCGGAGGGCGTGCAGCGCACGGTCTCGGCCTATATCGACCCGATCACCTCGCGCACCGCCGTGCCCGGCGGCATCGACTTCGCCGCCATCGAGCGCATCCAGATCGTCGCCTGCGGCACCAGCTACATCGCCGGCATGGTCGGCAAGTACCTGATCGAGCAGCTGGCCGACCTGCCGGTGGACGTCGAGATCGCTTCCGAGTTCCGCTACCGCTCGCCGGCCCTGCGCCCCGGCTCGCTGGCCGTCGCCATGTCGCAGTCGGGCGAGACCGCCGACACCCTGGCCGCCCTGCGCCTGTGCAAGAGCAAGGGCATGCGCACCGCCGCCGTGGTCAACGCTCAGGAATCGACCATGGCCCGCGAGGTCGACGTCGTCTGGCCAATCCACTGCGGGCCGGAGATCGGCGTCGCCTCGACCAAGGCCTTCA
>JAUSPV010000085.1 GCA_030652755.1 Caulobacter sp.
TTAAGGTGTCCCAAGGGACATCTTAAACTGTCCCCTATGGCTATCGCGCCGTCATGCCGCCATCGATGACCAGTTCAGACCCGGTCATGTAGCGGGACTCGTCCGACGCCAGGAACAGCACGCCCTGGGCGATGTCGACCGGCCAGCCCTTGTGGCCCAGCGGGGTGGCGACGGCGGTCATGTCGTCGAGATCCATGGTCCGCTGCGGGCCGGCGTTGCCGCCGTCGACCACGGTGCTGGAAATGGTGTCCCAGATCGGCGTCTCGATGATGCCCGGGTGGATGGAGTTGACCCGCACCCCGTCGCGGGCGGCGGCGCATTCCATGGCGGCGGCCTTGGTGAACAGCCGCACCGCGCCCTTGGTGGCGCAATAGGCGGTCATGTTGGCCGCGCCGGTCAGGCCGGCGATCGAGGAAACGTTGATGATGCTGCCGCCGCCGCCCTGGCGCATCAGCGGCAGGCTGTGCTTCACGCCCAGGAAGACGCCCTCGACATTGATCGCCTGCTGCTTGCGCCAGTCGGCCAGGCTGAACTCGGTGACCGGCCCGCCGATGCCGATGCCGGCGTTGTTGACCAGGATGTCCAGCCGGCCGAAGGCGGCGCGGACCTGTTCGACCACGGCGATCCAGGCGTTCTCGCTGGTCACGTCATGCGGGATGTAGATCGCGTTCGCGCCGATGGCGGCGGCGACCTCTCGGCCCTTGTCGTCCTGGATATCCGTCAGGGCGACCTTCGCCCCCTCCGCCGCCAGCAGCTCGGCGCAACCGCGCCCGATCCCGCTCGCCGCCCCTGTGACCAGGGCGACCTTGCCCGCTACGCGTCCCGTCATGCGCCTCTCCCGTGGCTTTTTGTTATCGGCGATAAGGTGAAGGCTGCCGGCTGAACCGGCAAGCGCGATCTCCCTCCCCCTTATGGGGAGGGAGGATCGGCGAGCGCAGCGAGACGAGACGGGTGGGGCAAACAGCGATCCCCAGCCGGCGCTGAAGGCGGCCACCTCTTGCCCC
>JAUSPV010000094.1 GCA_030652755.1 Caulobacter sp.
TCCTCGCGCTCGTCGCGAGGGCCAGGCGTGGCGATGCAAACGAGAAGGGCGCGGAGTGATCCGCGCCCTTCTTGCTGTCTCCCGTGTTCATGGGTCCTCCGACGAGCGCGAGGATGACGGCGGGTGGGGATTACCCCCGCAGCTTCCGCGTCAGGGCTTCCAGGTCGCGGGACAGCTGCGCGTCGTCGGCCTTGAGGGCCTCGATGCGGCGCACCGCGTGCAGGACCGTGGTGTGGTCGCGACCGCCGAAGCGCCGGCCGATGTCGGGCAGCGAACGGGTGGTCAGCTGCTTGGCCAGCCACATCGCCGCCTGGCGGGGTCGGGCCACCGCGCGGGTGCGACGTTCCGAGATCAGGTCCGCCTGGCGCAGGCCGAAGTGTTCGGACGTCGCCTTCTGGATATCGTCGATCGTGATGCGCTTCTCGGCGCCGCGCAGGTGCGGCCGCAGGATGTTCTGCGCCTCGTCCAGCGACAGGGCCGACACCTCCGGGCCCATGCGGGCCACCAGGGTGTTCAGCGCGCCCTCCAGCTCCCGGACGCTGTCGGTGAAGCGGTCGGCGAGGAACTGCAGCACCTCGGGGCGGGCCTGGGCGATGAAGCCGCCCTGGCGGCCCAGCGAGGCCAGCTTGCGCTCCAGGATGCCCATGCGCAGGCCGCGGTCGGCGGGCTCGATGCCGCAGACCAGGCCGGCCGACAGGTGGCTGCGCAGGCGCGCGTCCATCTCGGTGATCTGGGCCGGCGGCCGGTCGGCGGAGAACACCACGCGGCGGCCGTCCTCCATCAGGGCGGTCAGGGTGTGGAACAGCTCTTCCTGGGTCGACTGCTTGCCGGCCACGAAATGGACGTCGTCGATCAGCAGCAGGTCGGCGGCGCGCAGCTCTTCCTTGAACAGGGTGGTGGAGCGATCCATCACCGCCCGCACGAAGGTCGACAGGAAGCGCTCGGCGGTCAGATAGACCACCTTCTTCTCCGGGGCGGCCTTCATGGCCTCCCAGGCCAGGGCGTTCAGCAGGTGAGTCTTTCCGAAGCCGTAGGGGCTGTGGAAGACGACCGGGTTGAAGTGGCCGTCGGCCCAGCTGGCCACCCGGCGGGCGACCGCGTGGGCGAATTCGTTGGCCGGGCCGGGCACGAAGCTGTCGAAGGTGAAACGCTCCTGCAGGCCGGCGGTGCGGGTCGGGCGGACGGGCGGCATCTGGGCGATGGCGGGGGCGTCGGTGGCGACCGGGTCCATGACCTCGATGGCCTCGGCGATGATCTCCATGCCGCCGGTGTCGGACTCGAACTCCATGCGGGACTTCAGGTCCAGGATGCGACCCTCGGGGTCGTGCTGGGCCCACAGCTCACCGATACGGCGCCAGGCGTTGCGGCGGATCCAGTCGCGAGCGACGCCGGTGGGGGTGACGAGATAGAGCTGGCCGCCGGCTTCGCGCAGGGCGGCCTGGGCCAACCAGGAGCCGAAGGCGGCCTCGCCGAGTTCATGACGAAGCGCCAGGCAGGCCTTGGTCCAGACGGCGCCGGCCGGAGTCTGTAAAGGCATCTGTCGCCCACCCACGGAAGTCATATTCAGCCCACCCGATCTTTATCTGTCTCTTACCCGCGAAGCCTCAGCCGCCCCCACGACGATGAAGCAAACTCCGACGCACAGAGGCTTGATCGGCGGACGCACTGCGTTCGCCGCCGCCTTACTCATGACCAAAAATGGAGATGAACTAGAGCGTCGAGACCTCACACTAGCGACCTTAAAAACGGCCGGTCAAACCGGAAATTAGAGTCTCGATACGGATATTTCTGTTGACTCGCGGTCCCGCCGAACGGGGCAAGGGAATCCGTTAACCAGCGCCTCAGGGCCGAGTAAATTCGCCGCACGCGCGAAACGCAGGCGCGAAAAAACCGGCCGACGCGGAGGCGCCTGCCGGTTCATCGACGTGCTGAAATATAAGGCGTTGCGCCGAAACCGGCGCTCCGACCCCGGCCTGTATCAGGCGGCCGACAGCTTCTTCAGCTGGGCGTTCAGGCGCGAGACCTTCCGCGAGCCGGTGTTCTTGTGGACCACGCCCTTGGACACGGCGCGCATCAACTCCGACTGGGCGGTGATGAAGGCTTCCTTGGCCACGGCGACATCGCCGGCCACCAGGGCTTCCTCGAACTTGCGCAGGTAGGTGCGGACGCGCGAACGGCGGGCCTTGTTCACCTCGGTGCGGCGCTCGATCTTGCGGATCGCCTTCTTGGCGCCGGGATTATTGGCCATGTGCCTGTAGACCTCAAACGGACGGGGCGCGCGCGGACGTCGCGTACGCCGGATAAATCGAAGGGCGGGCAAATACAGGAAGGACCGGGGGCGGTCAACGTGACTCTGGCGGATCGGGGCCGGTTCTGTACAACCGGGCCATGGACAGAAGACTGTTTCTCCTCGCGCTCGGGGCCGTCGCCGGATGCGCCCGGGGCGGACCCGGACCCGCCGTGGTCTGTGACCCCGACCTCGTCGCACCGCTGAACGCCGCGCTGGCCGCCTGGGTGCGCAAGGGCGGGGCGTCGGCCTTCACCCTCGAGACGGCCGACCCCAGGGCGCTGCTGGCGGCGGGCGAGGCCGGTTCCGGGACGGTGATCGCCACCCGCGAGCCGATGCTGGCCGACCGGCTGCAGCGCTACGGCCATGCCCGGCTGCAGAACCGCTTCAAGCCCAGGATCGGGGCCGGCGAGGTCCAGGTCGTCGCCACCCGCGGTCCCGGCGAGGCGGCCGGCGCGGCGTTCGCCGGCTGGCTGGAGACCGACGAGGCGGCCGCCCTGCTTACCGGCCCTTGAAGTCCGGCTTCCGCTTCTCGACGAAGGCGGCCATGCCTTCCTTCTGGTCCTCGAAGGCGAACAGGCTGTGGAACAGCCGCCGCTCCAGCGCCACGCCGGTGGTCAGGGTGGTCTCGTAGGCCGCCTCGACCAGCTCCTTGTTCATCAGCACCGCCAGCGGCGAGTGGCCGGCGATCTTCGCCGCCGCCTCCAGGGCCGTCTCGATCAGCTTGTCAGCGGGAACGACGCGCGACACCAGGCCGGCGCGCTCGGCCTCGGCGGCGTCCATCATCCGGGCGGTCAGGATCATGTCCATGGCCTTGGCCTTGCCGACGAACCGCGTGAGCCGCTGGGTGCCGCCGATGCCGGGCGCGACGCCCAGGTTGATCTCCGGCTGGCCGAACCTGGCCGTCTCCGAGGCGATGATGAAGTCGCACATCATGGCCAGCTCGCAGCCGCCGCCCAGGGCATAGCCGCTGACCGCCGCGATGATCGGCTTGCGGAACTGCTCGATCCGGCGGGCCGCGTCGGTGAAGAAGTCGAGCTTCATCATCTGGGCGTAGGACTTGTCCGACATCTCCTTGATGTCGGCCCCGGCCGCGAAGGCCTTCTCCGAGCCGGTCAGGACCACGACGCGCACGGCGTCGTCGCCGCCGGCCTTGTCGAGCAGGCCGCCCAGCTCCGACAGCAGGGTCGAGTTCAGGGCGTTGAGGGCCTCGGGCCGGTTGAGGCGCACGAGCAGGACGCCGTCCGACGGCGTCTCGACGAGAAGGGTCTGGAAATCGGTCATGGACGGTTTGTGCCCGCCCCGCCACGCCGGCTCAAGGGCGTTCAGGGCCCCTCGACCGCGACGCCCCGGGCCCGCAGCAGGGCCGGCACGCCGTCGGGCCCGGTCAGATGCCCGGCGCCGACCACGATGACGGTCGCGCCCGACCCGGCCAGGCGTTCGAGGATCAGCGCTGTCCAGCGTCGGTTGCGGCCGGCCAGCAGCCGCTCGTAGAGCACCGGCGACAGGGTCCGCAGTGGGGCCACGCCCAGGGCGTCGATGGCCGCCTGGTCTCCGGCCAGCCACGCCCGGACCAGCCGGGTGAACAGCTCCGGGTCCTCGTCGAGCTGGCGCAGGGTCTCTTCCAGCGAGGCCAGCTGGTCGGCCTCCGGCGCCTCGGCCAGGAAGGCGACCTGCTCCCACGGGGTCTCGAAGTAGCGTCGCCCGGCGGTCGGCGCGGCGCCCGCCAGCACCGCCTCGACGCCCGCCTCGGCCCGGGCGCCGTCGCGGATCAGGGTCGCCACGCTGAGGGTGAGGTCGGCCAGCCAGGGCCGCAGTCCATCGACTGCCGCCGGCGACAGGCTGACGGCGCCGGTCACCCGCTCCAGCCGCGCCCGTCCGCCAGGCGACAGCTTCGCCGACAGGCTTTCACCGACCGGCAGCATGCCGAGCGCGCGCGTCGCCATCTGGCCCTCGCCGCCTTCGGTGGGGGTCTCGAACCAGAGGTCGTCGGCGTCCTCCAGCGCCGCGTCCAGGGCCGGCGGCCGCCAGTCCAGCCCGTCAGGCAGAAGATGCACCGAGCCGAACAGCAGGATGGTCGAGTCGGCGTCGCGGATCGTCCAGACGGCAGGCTCTGCCGCGGCGGTCGCCGGCGACAGCAGCAGGCCGGCGGCCGCCGCGACCGCCGCCAGCATCGCCCGCATCCTGGTCATCGCGCGCATCGCCCCTAGGCCTGGCACTGACGACAGAAGAAGGTCGACCGCCCGGCCTGGACCTCGCGCTCGATCGTGCCGCCGCAGCCCGGGGTCGGGCACGCCTCGCCCTCGCGACCATAGACCCGGAAGCTGTGCTGGAAGTAGCCCAGCGCGCCGTCGGTGGCGGCGAAGTCGCGCAGGGTGGAGCCGCCGGCCTCGATGGCCTCGCCCAGCACCTCGCGGATGACCTGCACCAGCAACGGATACTTCGACGCCGGTATCTCGCCCGCCGGGCGCAGCGGCGAGATGCCGGACCGGTGCAGCGCCTCGCAGACGTAGATGTTGCCCAGGCCCGCGACGATCCGCTGGTCGAGCAGCAGCGTCTTGGGGCCTTGCTTGCGGCCGGCGAAGGCGCCGGCCAGGTGGGCGGCGGTCAGATCCGGACCCAGCGGCTCGGGGCCCATGTCGGCGAACCAGGGATGGGCCGCCAATCCTTCGGCCGGGACCAGGCCCATGAACCCGAACCGGCGCGGGTCGTAGTAGGTGACGCTCGCCCCGGCCTCGGTCTCGAACAGGACGTGGGCGTGCTTCGGGTCGGGGGCCACGGCATGAACGAAGTCGCCCGGTCGCGTGGCCAGCCCGGGCGCCGCGATCTCGAAGCGGCCGGTCATGCCCAGATGCATCACCAGCACGTCGCCCCGGTCCAGATGGCCGAGCAGGTACTTGGCCCGCCGCTCCAGCCGCTCGATCCGCGCGCCAGTCAGCCGCTGGACGAAGCCGTCGGGGAACGCGAAGCGCAGGTCGGGGCGCCGCTGCTCGACGCGGGAGAGCCGGGCGCCTTCCAGCACCGGCCGCAGGCCGCGGCGGACGGTTTCGACTTCGGGAAGCTCGGGCATGGAGGTCTTTCGCCGGCGCGGGGTCCACCGCTGGCTAGCCTAGGCGCCGTCCCGGGTCTATGAGCGATGGCATGAGCCAGAGCAGCGCCACCTTCGGCTACCGCGACGTCGATCCCTCCGAGAAACCCGGTCTGGTCCGGGGCGTCTTCGACCGCGTCGCCGGCCGCTACGACCTGATGAACGACCTGATGAGCGCCGGCGTGCACCGGCTCTGGAAGGACGCCGTGGCCGCGCGCCTGAACCCGCAACCGGGCGAGGTGATCCTCGACGTGGCCGGCGGCACCGGCGACATGGCCCACCGCTACGCGAAGATGGCCCGCGCCGCGCAGGAGCGCCGGGGCGGCGAGGACGCCACCATCCACGTCATCGACTACAACGCCGAGATGATCGCCGCCGGCCGCGAGCGCGGCTATCCGCCCGAGGTCTGCTGGGCCGTGGGCGACGCCCAGCGGCTGCCGTTGCCCGACGCCAGCGCCGACGCCTATTCGATCACCTTCGGCATTCGCAACGTGACCGACGTCAGCGCCGCCCTGCGCGAGGCGCGGCGGGTGCTGAAACCCGGCGGGCGGTTCATCTGCCTGGAGTTCTCGCGCCCGACCAACAGCCTGGTCCGCGCCGCCTATGACGCCTGGTCGTTCAACGCCATCCCGCAGATCGGCGAGTGGGTGGCGGGCGACCGGGACTCCTACCAGTACCTGGTCGAGAGCATCCGCCGCTTCCCGGACCAGAAGACCTTCGCCCGCATGATCGCCGACGCCGGCTTCGCCAACGCCGGGTTCGTGAACTTCACCAACGGCGTCGCGGCCATGCACACGGGACGGGCCGTCTAGGCATGGACCTCGCTCCGCTCATCCCGGCGAAGGCCGGGACCCAGATTGAGTCGCACGCTTCAGGACAGGATCCGAAGCGCCGCGCACCGGTGTGGACCCCGGCCTTCGCCGGGGACGCGGGCTAGAGGCATGGACCTCGCCGCCTTCGCCCGCCTGCTGGCCGTCGGCTGGACGCTGATCCGCGCGGACGCGCTGATCCCGCGCGAGGTCGATCCGCTGCTGCCGACGGGCGTGCAGACGCTGGGCCGGTTCCTGCGCCTGTTCGCGGGGCGCGGGGCGAAGGTCGGCCGGCCGGGCGAGCGGCTGGCGAGGGCGCTGGAGAGCTTTGGACCCGTGGCCATCAAGCTGGGCCAGGTGCTGTCGACCCGCGCCGACATCTTCGGCGGCCAGTTCGCCCAGGACCTGTCGCACCTGAAGGATCGGCTGCCGCCGTTCGACACGGCCATCGCCCGGGCGGAGGTCGAGCGTGAGCTCGGGCGGCCGATCGAGAGCCTCTACGCGACCTTCGGCGAGCCGGTGGCCGCCGCCTCCATCGCCCAGGCTCACGAGGCCACGATGCTCGACGGCCGCCGCGTCGCGGTGAAGGTGCTGCGTCCGGGGATCGAGCGCCGTGTCGACTCCGACAGCCGCGTGCTGCTGATGGTCGCCGGCCTGGTCGAGCGGCTGATCGCGCCGGCCCGCCGGCTGGAGCCGGTGCTGTTCGCGAAGATCGTGGTCCGGGCGCTGGAGCTGGAGCTCGACCTGCGCATGGAGGCCGCCGGGGCCGGCGAGGTCGGCGAGGTCATGGCCCGCGACAGCTACATGCGGGCGCCCGCCGTGGTCTGGGAGGGCGTCGGCAAGCGGGTCCTGACGCTGGAGTGGGCGAACGGCCTGCCGCTGTCGGATCCGGCGACGCTGGACGCGCCGGGCCTGGATCGCCGGGCGCTGGCCGACAACGTCATCCGCGGCTTTCTGACCCAGGCTTTGGACCACGGGGTGTTCCATGCCGACCTGCATGAGGGCAATCTGTTCGTCTCGGCGCCCTCGACGATCATCGCCGTGGACTTCGGGATCATCGGCCGGCTGGGGCCCGTCGAGCGGCGCTTCCTGGCCGAGATTCTCTACGGTTTCCTGATGCGCGACTACCGCCGGGTGGCCCAGGTCCATTTCGACGCCGGCTACGTGCCGCGCCACCACGACATCGACGCCTTCGCCCAGGCCCTTCGCGCGGTCGGAGAGCCGGTGTTCGGCCGGGCCGCCAGCCAGGTCTCCATGAGCCGGCTGCTGGCCCAGCTGTTCGAGATCACCGCCCTGTTCGAGATGCGGCTGCGGCCCGAGCTGGTGCTGCTGCAGAAGACCATGGTCACCGTCGAGGGCGTCGCCCGCCGGCTCTACCCCGACCACGACATGTGGCAGGCCGCCGACCCGGTGGTCCGCCGCTGGATCAGCCGCGAGCTGTCGCCGGTGGCCCGGGCCAGGGAGCTGGCCGACGACGCCGTCCGCGCCCTGCGCGCCATCGCGCGCATGGCCGAGGCCCAGGAGGCCGGCGTGACCACCGTGGCCGTCGTAGAGCCCCGCCCCTCGCGCCTGGCCTGGTTCGCGTTCGGGGCAGCGGTGGCCGGGCTGGCGGGCGTGCTGGGCTATCTGCTGGGGTAGAGCCTGGACTGCCTCTCCCAAGCGGGGGAGGAAGTGGTTACTCCCCATCCCCGCGCTGGCGCCGCCGCGTCGCCCGGTCGGCTTCCTGGACCTTGACCTGTTCCCAGTAGGCCATCCCCGTATCGGGCTTGAACATCGTGCGCGGCGCCCCCTCGGCCGAGGCGATGGCGAAGACGTTGCTCGCCGGGTCGTAGATCAGCCGGTCGCCGTTGTCCCGCGACAGGAACAGAGACCCCTTCGGCGGCCTTGACGTGAAGGCGTGAGCCTTGCGCACGAAGGCGTCGACCGTGTCGGCGCCGAAGGCCTCGCCGTTGCGCTCGAAGGCGCGGCGGGCGTTCTGCTCGGCGGTGTAGCGGCGGGTCGCCGACCACATCGGCCGGCCGTCCACCATGGGAACCGGCTCCCGGTCGGCCTCGGAGGTCCGGGCGCCGTCCAAGGAAGACGCCTCCGACGAGGCCGCGGTCGCCTGCGCGGCCTCCCCGGCCTTCTGCACCGGCACGGCCGAGGCCCCGCCGTCGCAACCGCTGACCAGCAGGCACAGGCCCGCGATGACGGCGGAGCCGCCTGACAATCTAATCATGAGAACCCTCGCTATGCCACCTTGACGAGAATAACGAACGAACTAGGAACACAGGTCGAGCCGGTTGTCCAGCGCCCGCCCGCGCCGTAAGGAGCGGACAGGCTTTGAAGGCGAGGGCGCGGTTTGGACGAGCGACGGGTTCTTCTGATCGTCGGCGGCGGCATCGCGGCCTACAAGGCGCTGGAGCTGACACGGCTGCTGCGCAAGGCCGGCGTGGCCGTGCGGCCGATCCTGACGGCGGCGGGCGCGCAGTTCGTCACCCCGCTGTCCCTGTCGGCCCTGGCCGAAGACAAGGTCTACAGCGAGCTGTTCTTCCTCACCGACGAGGCGGAGATGGGCCATATCGAGCTCAGCCGCTCGGCCGATCTGGTGGTCGTGGCCCCGGCGACGGCCGATCTGATGGCCAAGGCGGCGCACGGGCTTGCCGGTGATCTGGCCGCCACCACCCTGCTGGCCACCGACAAGCCGGTGCTGATGGCCCCGGCCATGAACGTTCGCATGTGGGAGCACGCCGCCACGCGGCGGAACCTCGCCACCCTGCGGGGCGACGGCGTCAGCTTCGTCGGTCCCGACGAGGGCGCCATGGCCTGTGGCGAGTTCGGCGCCGGGCGGATGGCCGAACCGCAGGCGATCTTCGACGCCGTCATGGCGATGCTGGAAGGGCCGCGCGGCCGCCCGCTGGCCGGGAAGCATGTGCTGGTCACCGCCGGCCCCACCGCCGAAGCGCTCGATCCCGTCAGGTTGCTGACCAACCGCTCCAGCGGCCGGCAGGGTTTCGCCATCGCCGCCGGCCTCGCCGCGCTCGGCGCCCGGGTGACGCTGGTGGCCGGGCCGGTCAGCCTGCCGACGCCGTCCGGCGTCAAGCGCGTGGACGTCGAGTCCGCCCGCGAGATGCTGGCCGCCTGCGAGGCCGCGCTGCCGGCCGACGCCGCCGTCTGCGTCGCCGCCGTGGCCGACTGGCGGCCAGACGAGGCGTTCGGGATCAAGCTGAAGAAGGGCAAGGACGGCCCTCCGGAGCTTCGCCTCGTCGAGAACCCCGACATCCTCGCCACCCTGGCCGCCGGCGGCCCCCGCCGCCCGACGCTCGTGGTCGGGTTCGCCGCGGAGACCAACGACGTGGAAGCCCACGCCAGGGCCAAGCTGGCGCGCAAGAACTGCGACTGGATCATCGCCAACGACGTCACCGAACCCGGCGTCATGGGCGGGGCTGAGAACGCGGTGCTGCTGATCAGCAAGGCCGGCGTCGAGCGCTGGGATCGAGACGTCAAGGAAGCTGTCGGCGCCAAACTGGCCGCCCGTATCGCCGAGGCCCTGGCATGACCCCGATCATCCCCATCACCCGCCTGCCCCACGCCGAGGGCATTCCGCTGCCGGCCTACGAGACAGCGCTGGCCGCCGGCATGGACCTGCGCGCCGCGGTGCCCGACCACGAACCGCTGATCCTCAAGCCGATGTCCCGGGCCATGGTCCCCACGGGCCTGGCCTTCGCCGTGCCCGCCGGGTTCGAGGCCCAGGTGCGGCCGCGCTCGGGCCTGGCGGCCAAGGCCGGGATCACCTGCCTCAACACGCCGGGCACCATCGACGCCGACTATCGCGGCGAGGTGAAGGTGATCCTGATCAATCTGGGGGAGGAAGACTTCGTCATCCGCCGGGGCGATCGCATCGCCCAGCTTGTCATCGCGCCCGTGGCGTCAGCGTCCTGGGTGGAAGTCGCCAGTCTGGAAACGACAGAGCGGGGCGCGGGCGGCTTCGGCTCGACCGGCGCGGCGTGACCCTAGAGGGGCGTCCCGAACAGGGCGACATAGCCGAGAAAGCCCGTCGCGAAGAAGACCGCCGCGATCCACAGGAAGGGTCGCGCGATGTCGTAGGGATGGTCGATCGAGGCTTTCATGACGCGGTCTGGTCCTTCCGAGGGCCGGGTATTCAACAAACTGAACACATCGGCGCCGCATACGGTTGCAGGCGTCGTCTGAACCGAGAATGACGTGATTCGCCTCCCGATTGACAAGCTCGCCGAGAAACTCGCCTCACAATTGAACGGGACCGCCGGGCGGCTGTTCGTTCCGGGCGGTCCGGGCGAGCCTCTGGGCCTGCTCGACGCCTTCCGGGGCGCGCCGGACCTGGCGGCGCGGATCACCTTCGTCGGGGCCCATGTGCCCGGGATCAACCGCACCGACTGGGCGGGTCTGCACGAGACGGCGCGGGCCGAGGGGACCTTCCTGTCGGCCGACTGGCGCGCCAGCTTCGAAGCCGGCGGCTTCGCGCTGCGGCCGATGACCTGGTTCCAGGCCTGGGGCTGGCTGGGGACGACGCCGCTCGACGCCGCCGTCGCGGTGGTCAGCCCGCCGGACGCCGACGGGCGGGTGTCGCTGGGCGTCGCCTCCGACCTCGCGCCGGCGGTGATGGCGCGGGACGTGTTCAAGGCGGCGATCGTCAATCCGCACATGCCGCGCGTGGCGGGACCGCTCTACGACCTGTCGGCCTTCGATCTGGTCGCGCAGGACGAGACGCCGCTGCTGACCTACGAGGCGGGCACGCTGGATCCGGCCTTCGACGTCATCAAGGGCCACCTGCAATCGCTGCTGACGCCCGGCGCCAGTCTGCAGTTCGGGCTCGGCAAGGCCGGGGTGGCGGCGGTGCAGGCGCTGGAGGGTCTCAAGGGCCTGCGCATCCACTCAGGCATGGTCGCCGGTCCGCTGCAGGCGGTGCTGGACTCCGGCGCCCTGACCGAGGTGGTCACCGGCCTGGCCGCCGGCGACGCCGACCTCTACGCCCTGTGCGGCCGCGACCCGCGCATCCGGTTCGAGCCGTCCGGCTTCACCCACGACATCCGCACCCTGGCGGCGATCCCCAAGCTGGCGGCCGTCAACTCGGCGCTGGAGATCGACCTGTTCGGCCAGGCCAACGCCGAGTTCCAGAACGGTCGCCAGATCTCCGGCACCGGCGGTCTGACCGACTTCCTGCGCGGGGCCCGGCTGTCGGAGGGCGGCCTGCCCATCCTGGCCCTGCCGTCATCTGCGAAGGGCGGGGCGATCAGCCGGATCATTCCGCGTCTGCCGCAGACCGCGGTCTCCGTCCCGCGCGCCGACGTCGGGCTGGTCATCACCGAGCACGGGATCGCCGACCTGCGCGGCCTGACGCTCGACGGGCGGGCCGAGGCCCTGATCGCCGTTGCGGCGCCCGATCACCGCGATGGTCTGGCCAACGCCTGGACCGACATCCGCAAGACTCTCTAGCCAGGTCGCCTGGTCGACGCCCGGCGAATAAAGCCGCGCGCCGACGCCACCATCCCGCACGCCTGACGTTAGTCCTCCGAAGATCCGCCCGGTTCGCAGGAGCATTGACCCATGGCCACCCCCAAAGACGCCACCCCGACCACGACGATCGGGGCCGGTGGCGAGACCCACCAGACCGCCTCGACGCCCGACGCCCGCATCACCACCAATCACGGCGCGCCGGTCAGCGACAACCAGAACAGCCTCAAGGGCGGCCCACGCGGACCGACCCTGCTGGAGGACTTCGTTCTCCGCGAGAAGATCCAGCATTTCGACCATGAGCGCATCCCCGAGCGCATCGTCCACGCGCGCGGCTCGGCGGCCCACGGCTTCTTCGAGCTGACGGACTCCCTGGCCGATGTGACCCGCGCCAGGGTGCTGACGGAAGTCGGCGTGAAGACCGAGGTCTTCGTGCGCTTCTCCACCGTGGCCGGCGGCGCCGGCTCGATCGACACCCCCCGCGACGTACGCGGCTTCGCCGTGAAGCTCTACACCAAGGAGGGCAACTGGGACCTGGTTGGCAACAACATCCCGGTGTTCTTCATCCAGGACGCCATCAAGTTTCCGGACCTGGTCCATGCCGTGAAGATGGAGGCCGACCGCGGCTATCCGCAGGCGGCCAGCGCCCATGACACCTTCTGGGACTTCGTCGGGCTGATGCCCGAGACCACCCACATGGTCATGTGGCAGATGTCGGACCGGACCATCCCGCGCTCGTACCGGATGATGGAGGGCTTCGGGGTCAACACCTTCCGGCTGCTCGACGAGGACGACAACGCCACCTTCGTGAAGTTCCACTGGCGGCCCAGGCTCGGGACCCAGTCCACCTGCTGGGACGAGGCGGTCAAGATCGCCGGCGCCGATCCCGACTATCACCGCCGCGACCTGTTCGAAGCCATCGACGGCGGAAACTTCCCGGAGTGGGAGTTCGGCGTCCAGCTGCTGACCCAGGAGGAGGCCGACGCCCTGCCGTTCGACATTCTCGACGCCACCAAGGTGATCCCCGAGGAGCTGGTCCCGATCCGCGTCGTCGGCCGGCTGGTGCTGGACCGCAACCCGGACAACTTCTTCGCCGAGACCGAACAGGCCGCCTTCCTGCCGACCAACGTGCCGCCGGGGATCGATTTCTCCGAGGATCCCCTGCTGCAGGGCCGGCTGTTCTCCTACCAGGACACCCAGCTGTCGCGGCTCGGCACGGTCAACTTCCATCAGCTGCCGATCAACCAGGCCAAGGGCTGCCCGTTCCAGAACTTCCAGCGTGACGGCCATATGCAGATGCAGGTCCCCAAGGGCCGGGCCAACTATGAGCCGAACAGCCTGGCAGAGCACGGCGAGATCGGCGGCCCGCGCGAGGACCCCGACGGCGGCTTCCGCAGCTTCCGCCAGCCGGTCGAGGAGACCAAGGTCCGGCTGCGCGCCGAAACCTTCGCCGACCACTACAGCCATGCCCGGCTCTTCTATCGCTCGCTGACTGACATCGAGCAGGCCCACCTGGCCAGCGCCATGGTCTTCGAGCTGTCGAAGGTGGTCATCGAGGCGGTGCGGCTGCGCGTGCTGGCCAACGTCCAGAACGTCGACGCCGGCCTGGCGAAGCGGGTCGCCGAGGGCCTGAACATGGACCTGCCGCCGAAGTCGAAGGCCGCCGCCGCGCCCCAGGACATGGAGCCGTCGCCGGCCCTGCGCCTCATCGGCAAGTATCCCGACAGCCTGGTCGGCCGGATGGTGGGCATCCTCGTCACCGACGGCGCGGATGGCGCGGTCGTCGCGGCGGTGCGCAAGGCCGCCCAGGACGCCGGCGCGACGGTGAAGATCGTCGCGCCCAAGATCGGCGGCGTCACCCTGAAGGGCGGCAAGACACTCGCCGCCGACGGCCAGCTGGCCGGAACGCCCTCGGTGTTGTTCGACGCCGTGGCGCTGGTGCTGTCGGAGGCGGGCTGCGCCGAACTGCTCGGCGAGAACGCGGCCACCGACTTCGTGGCCAACGCCTTCGTCCACCTCAAGGCCATCGGCCACACCGCGGAAGCCCAGCCCCTGCTCGACAAGGCCGGGGTTCAGCCGGACGCCGGGATCGTCGACCTCGCGGGCGGCGCCGACGGCTTCATCGCCCCGGCCAGCACCCGCCAGTGGGATCGTGAGCCCAAGGTGCGGATCCTCGCCTGACGCTACAGGGGCGGATCGCTGGAGGATTGACCTTCGCCGGGGCCCGCAGCATGTGCAGCGCATCAGAACATCGAGCGCGACCATGGACCTGCTGACCCGAAGCGATCTGCCCCTTGAGCTCGTCGGCCGGGGCAAGGTGCGCGACATCTATGTCATCGACGCGCAGCGCCTGCTGCTGATCGCCACCGACCGGGTCAGCGCCTTTGATGTGGTGATGGCCGAGCCGGTGCCGTTCAAGGGCGCGGTCCTGACCCAGCTGAGCGCCTGGTGGTTCCGACGGCTGGAGGGGGTGGTCGACCATCACCTGCTGTCGGTTGACGCGGACGAGATCATCGCCGCTGTTCCGGCGCTCGCCGGCTGCCGCGACCAGATCGCCGGCCGGGCTACCCTCTGCCGCCGGGTCGAAGTGGCGCCAATCGAGTGCGTGGTGCGCGGCTACCTCTCCGGCTCGGCCTGGAAGGAATACGCGGCGACCGGAACGCTGGCGGGGGAGGCGCTGCCGGCCGGCCTGCGCCAGAGCGAGCGGCTCGATCCGCCGGTGTTCAGCCCGGCGACCAAGGCCGAGACCGGCCATGACGAGAACATCCCGGTCTCCCGCATGGTCGAGCTGGTCGGCGCGGAGCTCGCCGCCGAACTGGAGCGCCTCAGCCGGACGGTGTACGCCGCCGGCCGCGACGCCGCCGCCGAGCGCGGTCTGGTGCTGGCCGACACCAAGTTCGAGTTCGGCCGCGACGCCGCCGGCAAGGTGGTGCTGATCGACGAGGTGATGACCCCCGACAGCTCCCGCTACTGGCCGGCGGAAGGTTGGTCGGTCGGCGAGGTTCCGCCCAGCTTCGACAAGCAGCCGCTGCGCGACCATCTCGACGCCGAGCGCGCCGCCGGGCGCTGGAACGGCGAGGCGCCGCCGCCGCCGCTGCCGCAAGCGGTCATCGACGCCATGTCGGCGCGCTATCTCGAGCTCTACCGGCGCATGACGGGCGAGGACCTGGCGGTTTGAGCCACTTCTCTCAGTGCAGCGAACCTACCTCGTCATCGTCGGACTTGTTCCGACGACCCATGCGTGGTGAGCAAGACCGGTAGCGCGCGACGCTGCCGACATCTCTCTAATCACCCGTCGCCCGTGTTCATGGGTCGTCGGAACAAGTCCGACGATGACGAAAGTGGGAGCAAGAGCGGCGTCCCGTGGGGTGCTAACCCAACAGCTCCCCGGTGTGCTCGCCCAGCTTCGGCGAACGCATCCCCGGCATCCGCGCGCCGTCGATCCTCACCGGCGCGGCCAGCATCTGTAGCCCTTCAGGCCTGTCCGGATGGTCGACGACATCGCGCATGGCGACCTCGGCCACGAAGGGGTTGTCCAGCGCTTCTGTCAGGCTGTTGACCGGTCCGAACGGCACGCGGCCAGCGAGCAGCGCGGTCCAGTCGGCGTTGGTGCGGGTGGCGAACAGGGCGTCGACGGCCTGCGTCAGCGCCGGCAGGTGGGCGCGGCGGGCGGCGAGGTCGGCGAAGCGCGGATCGGCGGCCAGGTCCGGTCGGGCGGTCAGCGCGCAGAGCTCGTCCCAGAACTTCTGGGTCATGCACATCAGCTGACCGTAGCCGTCGGCGGTCTTCACCCGCTGCACCGGGGCCAGCGAAGGGTGGGCGCCGCCCGGCAGCCGCTCGGTCACATGGCCGGCGTTCATCGCCCAGATCGCCGGGTAGCTCAGCTGGTGCAGCGCCACGTCGAACAGCGAGACGTCGACGTCGCAGCCTTCGCCGGTCGCCCGGGCCGACAGGATTCCGGACACGACGGCGAAGGCGAACGTCGCGCCGCTCATGAAGTCGATGATCGAGACGCCCATCCGGGTTGGCGGCCCGTCCGGCTCGCCGGTCAGGCTCATCAGGCCGCATTCGGCCTGCATCGGGTAGTCATAGCCCGGCCAGCCCTCGCGGCTGTTGCCCCGACCATAGGCCGACAGGTGGCCACAGACGATGGCGGGGTTGATGCCTTTAAGCGCCTCGAACGTCAGGCCCAGCTTGACCGGCTGGTCGCCGCGCAGGTTGTTGACCACCGCCTCGGCCGAGGCGACCAGCCGCTCGAAGTCCTCGCGCCCCTGAAGGGTCTTGAGCTCCACCGCCGCGCTCTTCTTGCCGCGCGAGAAGGTCTGGAAATACTGGCTGTCGTGCTCGCCCAGCAGGAAGGGTCCGGTCGGACGCGAGGCGTCGCCGCCCAGGGACGGGCTCTCGATCTTGATCACCTCCGCGCCCAGCTCCGCCATGAGCAGGGTCGCATAGGGCCCGGCCCCGAAGTGCTCGATCGTCAGGACGCGCACGCCCTCCAGCGGTCGCTTCACCAGTAGCCTTCCATCAGTTCGGTGGCCCAGGCCGGCTGGCGAACCGCGCCCCGCGGCAGGAACTCGCCCATCACCGGCTTGATATCGAGCACCGGGGTGCCGTCGATTGCGTCCAGCCCCTCGACCTCGATGGTCAGGCCGTCGACCGCGATCACGCGGCAGACCGAGACGCCGAGGCGGTTGGGTCGGTTGCGTCCCCGCTGGGCGAAGATGCCGACCAGCGGCCAGTCCTCGCGGCCGCGTGGCCGGCGGGCGCCGGTGGTGATCTGGTCCGGGGTGATCTGGTCGAACACGAAGACGATCTCGGCGTGGGAGAAGTCGGAAAGTCCGAACAGGGCCTCGGGTCCGAACCGCGCGGGGTCCAGCTCGATGCGGGCCCGGCTGGCGCCCCAGTCGTCGTCGACCGCCTCGACACGACCGCCCCGGACATGTCCGACCGGCTCGAGCGTGAAACTCATGACCGACTCCCTTTGCTGGCGCTTCCGGCTAGGCCCGTGGCCGCCGAGGGTCAAGACGGCGGCGGCGCCGCGCGCGGGGCGAACCTTCGTTCCGACCTCACCCGACACTGACCGGGTATGACAACCGGGCGTTTACATGTCGCGCTGCATGGTCCGTCCGGAAAAGGGCGGAAACCAGCATGGCCGGCGGCAAGACCGGGAACGGATCCTCGAGAGCGCGCCGGACCGAGTCCGCCGCCGCGCGGTGGTTCTTCGACAACTCGCTGGACATGTTCGCGGTGGTCAATCGCGAGGGCGTCTTCATCGAGGTCAATGACGCCTGGGAACGGATCACCGGCTGGACCCGCGAGGACCTGGTCGGCCAGACGATCTTCTCGCTCCTGCACGAGGATTGCTACGAAGAGGCCATGGACTCGCGCCGGCGCATGAAGCGGGACGGGCACACGGTCAACCAGCTCAGGATCCGGCGCAAGGACGGCCAGTGGATATGGATCCAGGGCCGCTCGCGGCTGGACCCCGACGACCATATGGTCGGAACGCTCCACGACATCACCGAGTCGGTCCTCCAGCGGGCGGAACTCGAGGCGGCTCGCCAGACGCGGTCGATGCTGTCCGAGGCCGCCGGCATCGGCACCTGGAATTTCGAGCCGCGCACCCAGACCATCGAATGGTCGCCCGATATTCACGCGCTGTCCGGCTGGGGTCCGGAGGAGATCGCCGATCCCCAGGACTTCTACGCCCGCCTCGACCCAACCCAGCTTGACGCCGTGCGAGAGGCCTTCTCGGCCGGGGTCCAGACCGGGCAGGGCGGGACGATCGAGCACCGCATGCGCACGCGCGACGGCCGCTGGCTGTCCATGCGGGCCACCTTCCAGACGGAACCTCGCGGCCAGCTGTTCGCGCTGCGCGGCATCTCCCAGGACGTTACCGCCCTGGTCGTCGCCCGCGATGCGGCGCGGGAAGGCCAGGCCCGGGTCGAGGCGCTGATGGAGCAGACCCGGATGGACGCCTGGCGCCAGGAGCTGGCGCTGAGCGCCGCCGAGGCCGGCGCCTTCGAGATCGACCATGTCAACCAGACCTTCTGGGCCAGCGAGCAGTTCACCCGTCTTGTCGGCCGGTCCATGGACTATGCGGCCGTCGCGGTGCCGGTCTGGGCCTTCGTGCACCCCGAGGATCGCGAGCTCGTGGAAACCGTGAACCTGCGGTGGGCCGAGGGCGAGGATGAAGACAACGTCAGCATGGAGTTCCGCATCGTCGGGCCGGGCGGGGACGCGCGGTGGGTGCGGGTGTTCTACCGGTTGCACGCTCCGACCCGTAAGGGCGTAGGCCTCGTGCTCGATATCGACGCCCGCAAGCGCCAGGAGCTGGCGTTGGTCGAGGCCCAGCGCGCCGCCGAGGCCGCCGCCGAGGCCAAGGCCCGCTTCCTGGCCAACATGAGCCACGAGATTCGCACGCCCATGAACGGCGTGCTGGGCGTCCTGCATCTGCTCAAGGGCGAGACCATGAGCCCGGACGGCCTGCGCCTGCTCGACGAGGCGCTGGGCTGCGGCGAGATGCTGTCGACCCTGCTCGACGACGTCATCGACTTCGAGCGCATCGAGGCGGGGCGCCTGGACCTCACGGCCAGGCCGGTCGACGCCGGAGATCTCGCCGCCAGCGTGGCGCGGCTGCTGGGGCCGCAGGCCCGCGACAAGGGGCTGACGCTGTCCATCGAGGGGCAGGCCGATCTGGGCTGGGTGTCGGCCGATCCCGTGCGTCTGCGCCAATGCCTGTTCAATCTTGTCGGCAACGCGGTGAAGTTCACCCTGGCCGGCGGCGTGCGCATCGTCTGTGAGCAGGCCGCGCCGGGCCGGATCGCCTTCGTGGTGCACGACACGGGCGTGGGCATCCCGCTGGAGGCCCAGGATCAGCTGTTCGAACGCTTCCATCAGGCCGACGCCTCGACGACCCGCCGATTTGGGGGCTCCGGCCTTGGCCTGTCCATCGCCCGCAAACTCGCCCGGCTTATGGGCGGCGACGTCAGCTTCAGCTCCGCGCCCGGCGAGGGATCGGTGTTCCGCCTGGAGATCGCCGCCGCGCCGGCGGCCCCGGCGACAGTGGCCATCGATGAGGACTCCCCGCTGCTGGACGGCCTGCGGGTGCTGGTCGTCGAGGACAACGCCACCAACCGGACCATCGTCGAGCGGCTGCTCGACAGTCTCGGCGCCCGGGTGTCGACGGCCTCCGACGGTCTGGCCGGCGTTCAGGCGGCGAGCCTCGGCGCCTTCGACCTGATCCTGATGGACATCCAGATGCCCGGCATCGACGGCATGGAGGCGGCCCGCCGGATCCGCGCCCTCGGCGGTCACGCGGCGGCGACGCCGATCATCGCCCTGACCGCCAACGTGCTCGCCCATCAGCGCCAACTCTATCTGGCCGGCGGCATGGACGGGGTGGTCGGCAAGCCCATCTCCCCGACCACCCTGATCGCCGAGATCGCCCGCCTGGCGCAGCCGTCCGAACCCTCTCCCCATACCCGCGTCGCCTGACCGTCTTCCGTAGCCGCTGACGCAAGGCGGGCATCCTTCAGAATCTGGATGCGCGCAGGTGATTCCATGGCCTAAGACAGGAAAGCCGCAACGCAAGCAAGTCGTTGCAGGTCCAGAGTCCGCCTTCACGCCTTGCCTGAACTCCTGTTGGGACGCCGCCGATGGATCGCCGCAGCCTGTTGACCGCCGTCGCCGTGGGTACGATCGCCGGGGCCGGCGCCGGCGTGGCGGCGGCGCGCCTGGCGGGCGCCTCCGTGGGACCTGATGTCGCCGCCCGGCAGGGCGCGGCGAGCGCGGTGGCGGGCGCGGTGCGTCTGAACATGGTGACCAGCTGGCCCAAGGGCATGCCGGGTCTGGGCGCATCGGCCGAGCGGGTCGCGGCAAGCGCGCTGGCGCTGTCGGGCGGGACCCTGGACATCAAGGTCTATTCCGCCGGGGAGCTGGTCGGGCCGTTCGAAGTGTTCGACGCGGTCGCGACAGGCTCCGCCGACCTCTACCACTCGGCGGATTACTACTGGCAAGGCAAGAACCCGGCCTATCCGTTCTTCACGGCCGTGCCATTCGGCATGAACGCCATGGAGCAGATGGGCTGGCTTGACCACGGCGGAGGGCAGGCGCTGTGGGAGGAGTTGGGCGCCGGCTTCGGCATCGTACCCATGGCGGCGGCCAACACCTGCCACCAGGCCGGCGGCTGGTTCAAGCGCGAGATCAACAGCCTGAGCGACTTCCGGGGCCTGAAGATGCGCATTCCCGGCATCGGCGGCGAGATGGTCCGCAGGCTCGGGGGGGCGGCGGTGGCCCTGCCCGGCGGCGAGATCTATCCCGCGCTGCAGTCGGGGGTGATCGACGCGGCGGAGTTCGTCGGCCCCTGGAATGATCTCGGTCTGGGATTTTACCGCGAGGCCCCCTTCTACTATGCGCCGGGCCTTCAGGAGCCGGGCGCGATCCTGGCGGTCGGGGTCAACAAAGGCAGATTTGATCGCCTGAGCCGTGAACACCAGGCGATACTGCGCGCCGCGTGCCGGGAAAGCTACATGACCTCCATCGGCGAGTTCACGTACCAGAACAGCGTCGCGCTGGAGCAGCTTCGCACCAACCACAACATTACTCTGCGCGCCTTTCCCGCCGAAGTGACCGCCGAAGCGGCCAAGGTGGCCAAGGTGATGTGGGCCGAGGCGGGCGCGGCCGACCCGCTGGCCGGGCGCATCTATGAAAACTGGCTCAAGGCCTATCGCACCATGCGTCCATGGATCGAAGGGGCGGAGGCGGCCTACATGTCCACGCGCGCCAAGGCCCTGGACCTCACGCCATGACGATGACGGAGATCGCGGGACCTCTGGGAGCCGTCAGCCTGGTGATCCTCGGCGGGCTGGCTCCGTTTGTGGCCGCCCCGCTGGCGACGGCGCTGCTTGGCGCGCCGGTGGCCGGGGTGATGCGGGCGTTGATCGCGTTGGCGGAGGATGTCGCGGCGGCCCTCGGGCGGTTCGCACAGCTCTGCCTGCTGGTCCTGGCGCTGGGAATGCTGAGCGGCGTGATCCTTCGCTATGTGTTCGGCGAGAGCCTGACGAAGCTGAGCGAGGTGGTGATGTACGCCCACGCGCTGGGCTTCCTGATGGCCGCGCCCGCCGCGCTGATCGGCAACACCCATGTGCGGGTGGACATTTTCTATGAAGGTCTGTCGGCCCGGGGCCGGGCGGCGGTGGATGTGGCGGGCTTCACGCTGTTCCTCGCGCCGACGATGGTGCTGCTCCTGATCTACTGCGGGCCGGTGGTGGAGCTGGCGTGGCGGATCGGCGAGCGCAGCCCCGAGACCGACGGCCTGCCGCTGGTGTTCCTGCTCAAGACAGCGATGCCGGTGTTCGCCGTGGCCATGCTGGCCGCCGGTGTGGCCCATGCCGGGCGGGCGGCGCTGCGACTGCGCGGGCTTGCCGACGGCGAGGCGGCGGCCGTCGGTGATGAACCTCAGGCGACGGCCCGGGCCGGGGCGGTGCTCTGATGGACGTCCACGGCATCCTCGACATCGCCATGTTCCTCACGCTGATCGCAGCGCTGATGATGGGCTATCCGGTGGCCTTCACCCTGGCGGGCGTGGCGCTGGCCTTTGGCCTGCTGGGCATGGCGCTGGGCATCTTCGAGCCGTCCTACTTCGCGGCCTTCCCGCAACGGGTGTTCGGCACGATGGGCAATGCGACCCTGACGGCGGTGCCGCTGTTCGTGCTGATGGGCGTGATCCTGGAGCGCTCCCGGATCGCGGAAGACCTTCTGACCACCATGGGCGACCTGTTCGGGCGACTGCGCGGGGGGCTGCTCTTCTCCACAACCCTGGTCGGGGCGCTGCTGGCGGCGTCCACGGGCGTGGTGGGGGCGACGGTTGTCACCATGGGCCTGCTGGCGCTGCCCGCCATGATCCAGCGCGGCTACGATGTGCGGATCGCCACCGGGTCCATCGCGGCGTCCGGAACCCTGGGGCAGATCATCCCCCCGTCCATCGTGCTGATCCTGCTGGGGGACGTGCTGGCCAACGCCAACCAGCGCGCCCAGCTGCAGTTGGGAAAGCCCACAGCCGACGCTGTGTCGGTCGGAGACCTGTTCGCGGGCGCCCTGCTCCCGGGGCTGCTGCTGGTGGCGCTCTATCTGGCCTATCAGGCGTTTGTCGCCTGGACGCGCCCGGCGGCGGCGCCCGCCGGACAGGGCGAGTACCCGAAGCTCGATCGGGTCGTGCAGGCTCTTGTCGCGCCGCTGCTGCTGATCCTGGCGGTGCTCGGTTCGATCCTGGCGGGCATCGCCACCGCGACCGAGGCCGCCGCCGTCGGCGCGGCCGGCGCGGCGCTTCTGGCCGGGCACAGGCTGGAGCGCGATGCGGGCCGGGGGCGAGGGGTGTTGTCCCGCCTGGTGCTCGTCGGCGGCGCGTCGCTGGCATGGCTGGTGGCGCTTCGCATGGTCGTGGACACGCCTGCCCTGATCGGTCAGCCTGGCGCGATCGCCCAGCTGGCCGGCTCAGCGGCGATCATCCTGGCGCTGTTGTCGGGCGCGGGCGTGCTCGCCGGACTCTGGGCGCTGCATCGGGCCGGCGCCATGGCTCCCGCCCTGACCTCGACCACCAGCATCACCGCCATGGTGTTCACCATTCTGATCGGCGCGGCCCTGTTCACGCTGGTGTTCCGGGGTCTTGGCGGTGACGACTGGGTGGCGTCGATGCTGGCGGCGGTGCCGGGCGGGCTGACCGGCGCCCTGTTCTTCACCTTCGCGGTGATGTTCGTGCTGGGGTTCTTCCTCGATTTCATCGAGATCTGCTTCGTCGTCGTCCCCCTGGTGGCGACGCCCTTGATCATCATGGGGGCCGATCCGGTCTGGCTAGGGGTCATGATGGCTATGGTGCTGCAGACATCCTTCCTCACGCCGCCTTTCGGCTTTGCATTGTTCTACCTGCGGGGCGTCTCGCCGCCGCAGGTGACGACCTGGGACATCTACCAGGGCGTCGCGCCCTTCATCCTGCTGCAGCTTCTGGCCGTGGCCATCATCTGGCTGGCGCCGTCTGTCGTCACCTGGCTGCCAGGCCTGCTGTATCGCTGAGGGAGCGCTGCGACCTGCAGCGACAGCGGGATCGCCGCCGGATGCTCCGGCGTCAGCCGGCTCAGGACGGCGCGGCGAGCAGGACCTCGACCGGCACGCCCGCCTCGGCCAGGGCCCTCAGGTCCCGCGGATCGAGGGGACCGGTGACCAGCCGCACCACCTGTCGCCCGGCCTGGGCCAGGGCGACCAGGGACTCCGGCGTGGCTTCCCCGGGCGTCAGCCGGCCGGCGTCGCGGCGGGCCATGGCCAGGATGCCAGGCTCCACGTCGTCGGGAATGACCAGCAGGTCGGCCTCGGCCAGCGCCCGGCTGGCGCGCAGGGTCAGGAGGTCGGCCGCGCCCCGTCCGGCCACGAACCGCACCCGTCCCAGCGCCTTGCCGCCATTGGCGAGCGCCGCGCCGAACAGCCGGTCGGCGGTCGCCATGTCCCCGGCCATGGCCGCCTCGGCCGCCGGGCTGGCCAGCATGTCGCGCAGGAAGGCGCGGCGCTGGGTCAGGTCGGGGATGGCCTCACGGACAGCGGCCTGATTGCGACGCAGCAGGGCCGCGACCTTGCCGGCGCCCTCGGGAATGCGGGTCTCGATGGCGTTGCGGATCAGCGAGGCGAGCAGCGGCGCCGAGCCGGCGGTGCCGACGGCGGCCACCACCTCGCCCCGGTCGACCAGGGCCGGGGTGTGGAAGTCCGACAGCGTGGGGTGATCAACCACATTGACCAGCGCCCGCGCCGCCCGCGCCGCGCCGGCGGCGGCCTGGACGAACAGCTCGTCGCCGGCGATGAAGGCCAGGGTCGCGCCGCTGTAGGATCCGGGCAGGAAGGCGGTCGGCCCCTCGACCCTGACGAGCGTGGCGGGCGAGCCGTCGAACAGCCGCGCCTTGGCGTCCGCCGCCTCACCGGCGCCGGCGACGACGACCTTGCGCCCGGCCAGCGGGAAATAGGCGGGAAATACGTCCACTTTCGCTCCGTCAGCCCGCCCGGCAGTTGCTGTAGGGACCGCCGGGGAATCCCGACAGCGTGGCGGTGTCGCCCTTGCCCCAGATCTCGAACTCGTCCGAGGCATAGCGGGCTCCCGACGCCGACCGCGCGCTCGGCAGCGACTTCGTCACCCCGCCGGCGGAGACCTTCACCCGGTCGCCCGGCTGGTTCCAGGCGGCGGAGAAGCTCTTGCCGCCGGCGCAGCTGTAGCGCAGCGCGCCGCTGGTCGATCCGGGGGCGGCCTCGACGGTGGCGCAGCCGGCCACGACAAGGGTCGTGATCGTCAGGACGGTGATGAGACTTCGGCGCATGGCGCGCTCCGCTACTTCTGGGTCTTCAGATAGGTGATGATCGCCGTCCGCGCCTGCGGACTCCCCACCCGATTGAACATCTTCGTGCCGGGCGCATAGCCGGTCGGGTTGGTCAGGTAGGCGTCCAGCGCCTCATCGGTCCAGGTTCCGCCCTTCTTCGTCAGGCCCGGCGAGTAGCTGTAGCCTGCGGCCGAGGCCAGTTTGCGGCCCGAAACGCCCTTGAGACTGGGGCCCGCCGGCGTGCTGGGGCCGGTCAGACTGTGACAGGACTTGCACTGGGCGTTGTAGAGGGCCGCGCCGTCCTGGGCGGCGGCTGCGGCCGGAACGGCGAGGCAGGACAGGGAAAAGGCGGCGGCGAGGATCAGGCGCATGCGGGACTCCGGCTTGGAGGGGCCAGCCTACCCCGCCTTGTCGCCCCGTGGAAACGCCGGAGACGCCGCGGCGGACCCCAGAAAAATTCGCTGGCCAGTCCCCGGCTTAACAACGTTAAGATAGCGATGGTCGTGGAACCTTCGCGTTTCGCGAAAGATCAGATGAGGCAGGCCCGCGAATGGCTATCGCGTTCGAATTGAACGGCAAGGCGGTGACCGTCACCGCCGAGGACGACACCCCGCTGCTGTGGGTGATCCGGGACGAACTGGGCCTCACCGGCGCCAAGTACGGCTGCGGCGTCGCCCAGTGCGGCGCCTGCACGGTGCATGTGAACGGCCAGCCGGCGCGGTCCTGCTCGACCCCGGTCGGCGCCGTGGCGGGCCTGAAGATCACCACGATCGAGGGCCTCGGCGGCCATCATCCGGTCCAGCAGGCCTGGGTGAAGGCCGACGTGCCGCAGTGCGGCTACTGCCAGTCGGGCCAGATCATGAGCGCCGTCGCCCTGCTGACCGAGAACAAGGCCCCCAGCGACGCCGACATCGACGCGGCCATGGCCGGGAACATCTGCCGGTGCGGCACCTACCAGCGCATCCGCGCGGCCATCAAGGACGCGGCCGGCATCGCCGCCGCCCTGCCGGCCAAGGCGTGAGGGAAGCGATCATGAACGCCCATACGCCCGTCGCCAAAGCCGATCCGTCCCGCCGCGAGGTGCTGGTCGTCGGCGCCGTGGTCGCCGGCAGCAGCCTGCTGGTCGGCTGCTCCATCGGCGACCTGATGAGCATCGGCTCGGAGGCCGAGTTCGGCGCCTTCGGCCCCTTCATCAAGATCACCGACGACGGTCAGGTGACCGTTATCTCCAAACACATCGAGTTCGGCCAGGGGAGCCACGCCGGCCTGGCCGCCATCGTCGCCGAGGAGATGGACGCAGACTGGAACCGCGTCCGGGTTGAACAGGCCCCGGCGGTCGCCAAGGCCTACGCCAACTCGTTGATGGGCGTGCAGGGCACGGGCGGCAGCACCGCCATCGCCAACAGCTGGACCCAGCTGCGCACCGCCGGCGCCGCCGCGCGGGCGATGTTCGTCGAGGCCGCGACGAAGAAGTTCGGCGTTCCGGCGGGCCAGATCACCGTCAAGGACAGCGTCGTCAGCGGCGGCGGCCAGTCCGCGACCTTCGCCGAGCTGCTGTTCGACGCCAGCAAGGTCAAGCCGCCCAAGGCGCCGGTTCTCAAGGATCCCAAGGCGTTCACCCTGATCGGCACGGACCGGGTCCGGCGCAAGGACAGCCAGGTCAAGAGCGACGGCTCGGCCCTGTTCACCGCCGACGTCAAGGAAGACGGTCTGCTGACCGCCGTGGTCGCCCACGCCCCGCGGTTCGGCGGCAAGGTGAAAAGCTTCGACGACACGGCGGCCCGCAAGGTCAAGGGCGTGGTCGACGTGGTCGAGATTCCCAGCGGCGTCGCCGTGGTGGCGACCGGGACCTGGGCGGCGCTCAAGGGCCGCGAGGCGCTGAAGGTCGAATGGGATGACTCGAAGGCCGAGACGCGGTCGTCCGACCAGATCATGGCCGAGTACCGCGCCGCCGCCGCCGGCAAGGGCCCCGAGGACCTGAAGTGGACGCCGTTCGATTCGAAGGGCGACGCCTCCAGCGCGACCGGCGAGGTCTTCGAGGCGACCTACGACTTCCCCTATCTCGCCCATGCGACCATGGAGCCGATGAACTGCGTGGCCCTGGTCAAGGGCAACAACGCCACCCTGACCTTCGGCTCGCAGGCGCCCACCCTCGACCAGCTGAACACGGCGAAGATCGTCGGCAACCTGCCGGGCGCGATCAAGATCGAGACCCTGTTTGCCGGCGGCTCGTTCGGCCGCCGCGCCAACTTCCAGTCCGACTATGTCGTCGAGTGCGTCCACATCGCCAAGAAGGCGGGCAAGGGCAAGCCGGTGAAGCTGATCTGGACGCGCGAGGACGACATGCGCGCCGGCTACTTCCGGCCCATCGTCCACCACGCGCTGAAGATCACGGTCGACAAGGACGGCTACCCGGCGACCTGGACCCACCGCATCGTCACCCAGTCCCTGATGAAGGGCTCTCCGACCGGCGTGCCGGAGCTGGACGAGACCGCCGTCGAGGGCGCCCACGGCTCGCCCTATCTGAAGGCCACGCCGGTCGTCGACGCCCAGCTGGCGCTGCCCGAGGTCGGGGTGCCGGTGCTCTGGTGGCGCTCGGTCGGCGCGACCCACACGGCCCACGTCATGGAGCACACCATCGACCAGCTGGCCCGCAAGGCCGGCAAGGATCCGGTCGAGTACCGCCGTGTCCTGTTCACCCGGGCCGGCGCCAAGCGGCACCTGGCGGTCCTCGACCTGGCGCTGTCCAAGGCCGGGCCGGTCCCCGGCGGCCAGTTCCGCGGCGTGGCCGTGCATGAGTCATTCGGCTCGGTGGTCGCCCAGATCGCCGACGTCAGCCTGGCGGAGGGCGCCGACCCGAAGGTCAACCGCGTGGTCACAGCCATCGACTGCGGCACGGCCATCTCGCCCGACCAGATCGCGGCCCAGATGGAGGGCGGCACCTGCTACGGCCTGTCGGCGGCTCTGTACGGCGAGGTCACGCTCAAGGACGGTGCGGTCCAGGAGACCAACTTCGACTCCTATCGCGTGCTGAGGCTGCCCGAGGCTCCGATCGTCGAAACCCACGTCCTGCCGTCGGGCAATCCGCCCAGCGGCGTGGGCGAGCCGGGCACCCCGGTGATCACCGCCGCCCTGGCGAATGCGATGCTGGCGGCGGGGCAGGCGCCGGTGACGCGGCTGCCGATCGTGAGGGCGGTGGCGTAGGTCGTTTCAGGGGCCTTCCGGGGTTCGACACGCGCTTCGCGCTGCTCACCATGACGTACTCGGAACACGCCATCCTGAGCAGCCTCCGCAGCGGGCGTGTCGAAGGACGCACGGCCCTTCCCTCGTCACCCGGCCTTCACATCGACATCAAACAGCACGCCGGCATCATCAACCGGCACCAGCGCCAGGTCCTCGCCCAGGGCGTCGAGCAGCTTGCCGGCGCCCCGGTCGCCGGTCTGGGTCTTCAGGACCGCGAAGAGCTTCGACCCGAACAGCACCGGATGCCCGCGCCGCTCGCCATGCACCGGCGCGGCCGCCCAGGCGCCGGCGGCAAGGGCCAGCACCAGCCTGGCGGGCACGTCGTGGGAAACCTTCGGCATGTCGCCCAGGAAGATGAAGGCCCCGGCGCAGTCGCGGGGCAGGCCCGCGACCCCGGCCCGCATCGAGGCGGCCATGCCCTCCTCGTGCTCGCGGGCGTGGATCATTCGCAGGCGCGGGGCCTGTCCGGTGCGGCTGGCGTAGCGGCTGGCCGCCTCCAGAACCCGCCCGTCCGCGCCCCAGACCACGCTGACCGTGCGGGCGGGCGAGGCGAAGGCCGTCGCCAGCGCGGCGTCCAGCAACACGCCGTCGCCCCATGGCGAGGTCAGCTTGCCGCCGCCGAAGCGCTTTCCCGCCCCGGCGGCCAATACGATGGCGTCGAGTGCATCTACCCCTGTCGCCATGTCGCCCCCCGGCCTATTCTGATCGTCAGATGACCCCGTATGACTCCAGCGCCGCGCCGACGCCAGCCGCCAGACACCCTCTGGTCGACGGCTTCGGACGCACGGTGACCTACCTGAGGGTGTCGGTGACCGATCGTTGCGACCTGCGCTGCGTCTACTGCATGGCCGAGCACATGACCTTCCTGCCCAAGGCGGAGGTGCTGACGCTCGAGGAACTGGACCGGGTGTCCAGCGCCTTCATCGGCCTGGGCGTGCGAAAGCTGCGGTTGACCGGCGGCGAGCCCCTGGTCCGCAAGGGCTTCATGGATCTGGTCGAGGGCCTGTCGCGGCACCTGCGGTCGGGCGCGCTGGACGAGCTGACCCTGACCACCAACGGCACGCAGCTGGCGCGGTTCGCCGGTGATCTGGCCCGCCATGGCGTGAAGCGGATCAACGTCTCGCTCGACACCCTCAAGCCGGACCTGTTCCGCACCCTGACGCGGGGCGGCGACGTGGCGGCGGTGATCGCCGGCATCGACGCGGCCCAGGCGGCCGGCATCGCGGTGAAGATCAACGCCGTGGCGCTGAAACACGACAACGCCGACGAGATCCCGTCGCTGATCCAGTGGGCCCACGCGCGCGGCCTGGACATGACCCTGATCGAGACCATGCCGCTGGGCGAGGTCGAGGCCGACCGCACCGACCAGTTCCTGTCGCTGGAGCAGGTGCGGCGCGAACTGGCCAGCTACTGGACCCTGACCGGCCTGCCGCTGAACACCGGCGGTCCGGCGCGCTACGTGCGGGTCGAGGAGACCGGCGGGCGGCTGGGCTTCATCACCCCGCTCAGCCACAATTTCTGCGAGGCCTGCAACCGCGTGCGGCTGACCTGCACCGGCACCCTGCACACCTGCCTGGGCCGCGAGGACGCCAGCGACCTGCGGGCGGTGCTGCGGGCCGGGGCCGACGACGCCGCGCTGGTGGACGCCATCCGGCTGGCCGTCGACGCCAAGCCGCAGGGCCACGACTTCCAGATCGCCCGGGGCGAGGCGCCGGCCACCCGCCGCCACATGTCCACGACGGGCGGCTGAGATGGCGCGGGTGCTGCTGTTTGGACGCCTCGCCGACATCGCGGGCTGGCGTGAGCGGGTGGTGGACGGCGCGAGCCTCGCCGATATCCGCACGGCGCTGTCCGCCGACCCCGACCTCGCTGAAGCCCTGTCGGGCAAGGGCGTGCAGGTGGCCGTGGACAAGGCCATCGTGCGCGGCGAGGCGGCGCTGACCGCGACGTCCGAAGTCGCCTTCATGCCGCCGATGAGCGGCGGATGAGCGTCACCCTGCAGACCGAACCCTTCGAGCCCGGCGCCCTGCTGACCGCCTTCAGCGCCGGACGCGCCGAGACCGGCGCCGTGGCCAGCTTCACGGGCCTGGCCCGCGCCGAGCAGGGCGGGACCGACATCCTGGAGCTGGAGGCCTACCCCGGCCTGACCGACGCCGAGATCGCGCGCATCGCCCTGGAGGCGGCCGGGCGGTTCGGCCTGCAGGACTGGCTTATCGTCCATCGCATCGGCCGCATCGCGCCGGGCGAGGCCATCGTTTTCGTGGCCACGGCCTCGGCCCACCGCCGTGAGGCCTTCGAGGCCTGCGACTTCCTGATGGACTACCTCAAGAGCCGGGCGCCGTTCTGGAAGAAGTCGCATGGCCCGGACGGCGCCCGCTGGATCGAGCCGACCGACCGCGATAGGACCGACGTCGAACGCTGGGAGAGACCATGACCATCACCATCGGCGGCAAGATCGACGAGACCCTGGCGGTGAAGGCCGTCCGGGTGGCCGTGCTGACCGTGTCGGATACCCGCGACGAGGAAAGCGACACCTCCGGCCATCTGCTGGCCGAACGGGTGACCTCGGCGGGCCACGAGCTGGCCGACAAGCGGCTGGTCCCCGACGAGGTCGACGCCATCCGCGCCCAGATCAACGCCTGGGTCGCCTCCGGCGCCGTCGACGCCATCGTCACCACCGGCGGCACCGGCCTGACCGGTCGTGATGTTACCCCCGAGGCGGTGCGGCCGCTGCTCGACAAGGAGATCGACGGCTTCTCGGTGATCTTCCATCTGGTCAGCTACCAGAGCGTGGGCCTCTCGACGCTGCAGTCGCGGGCCCTGGCGGGCATCATCAAGGGCGTGTTCGTCTTCTGCCTGCCGGGCAGCAACGGCGCGGTGAAGGACGGCTGGGACAAGGTCATCGCCGCCCAGCTCGACAGCCGTCACCGGCCCTGCAACATGGTCGAGCTGATGCCCAGGCTTCTCGAAACGTGAGCCGCCTCACCCACATCGACGCCGAGGGTCGGGCGCGGATGGTCGACGTCTCGGGCAAGGCGGACACGGTCCGCGAGGCCGTGGCCACGGGTCTGGTGCGCATGGACGCGGCGACCCGCGACCTGGCGTTGTCCGGCGACGCGAAGAAGGGCGACGTCCGCGCCACGGCGGAGATCGCCGGGGTGATGGCGGCGAAGAAGACCAGTGATCTGATCCCCCTCTGCCACCCGCTGGCCCTGTCGAAGGTCGAGGTGGCCGTCGATCCGCACGCCGAGGGTCTGGCCGTCACCGCGCGGGTCAGGACCACCGGCCCCACGGGCGTGGAGATGGAAGCCCTGACGGCGGTCTCGGTCGCCTGTCTGACGGTCTACGACATGCTCAAGGCGGCCGACAAAGCCATGGTCATCGACGCGGTGCGGCTGGAGACCAAGACCGGCGGCAAGTCCGGCGACTGGACGCGGCCCGCCTAGTCTTTGCTGGCGGCCTGGCGCGCCACGGCCAGGCCGACCAGCGCGACCGCCGCCGCGACCAGGGCGGCGGTGGCCGCGGGATGCTCGCGCGCTTCCTTGCCGGCGGCCTTGGCCAGCGCCTTGCCCTTGGTCTTGGCCTCGCCGGCCAGTTTCACCGCGGCGTCGGCCAGGTTGGCGGTGGTCTGGGACAGCTCGTCAGCGACATCGTCGCCCAGATGCTTGGACAGTTTCTTGAGACTGTGCACCACGTCGTCCAGGACGTCGTCGATCTCGTGCTTAAGCTCTTTGGCTACAGACTTGGTCATGAGTCCTCTCCGTTGCTGGCGTTGATTGGGCGCTCGCCTGGAGGTGGCCGCATTGACCCTGATCAACCCTCGCCGGCCAGCATCCCCTGCAGCCGGGCGATGATCGCCTCGCGCGCCGCGTCGTCCGGCGCCGCCTCGAGCGTGCGGTTCAGCGCGATCAGCAGGGCGGCTCGGTCGTTGTGCCAGTCGAGCTTCGCCGCCCGACCCGGCGCGATGCGATGGGCCCCGCCCTCGACGACCCGCGCGCCCTCGGGAGCCAGGCTGTAGACATCGTCGATCTGCGGCGCCTTCACCTGGGCGGGCGCGAAACCCGCCGTCTCCAGCCGGACGCGCAGGCCCTCGACCGCTTCGGGCTCGCCGTGCGCCAGGAAGACCGATCCCGTCACCGGCCGTCGGTCGGAGGCCCAGGCCACCAGGCCTTTGGCATCGGCGTGGCCGGAGTAGACGTCCAGCATCCGTACGCGGGCCTTCACCCGGATCTCCTCGCCCTGGATCGTCACCCGGTCGGCGCCCTCGTGCAGCAGCCGGCCGAGCGTGCCGACAGCCTGGTAGCCGGTGAGCAGGACGGTCGCCTCCCGGCGCCAGAGCAGCCGCTTGAGGTGGCGGCGGATGCGTCCGGCGTCGCACATGCCGCTGGCGGCCATGATCACGTGCCAGCCGTCGAGCCGCTCCAGCGTGTCGCTGTCCCAGGGCTTGGGGAGGAAGCGCAGGCGGCCGGAGGGCCGCACGGTGTCGAAGGGGTTGCGGCCCAGATCCGGATTCCAGCCTCGGCTGAGGAAGACCTCGGTCGCCTCGATGGCCAGCGGGGAATCCAGGAAGATGTCGCCGGACGGCGCCTCGCCGCTGTCCATGACCGCCATCAGGTCGGTGAGCAGCTCCTGGGTCCGCTCGACGGCGAAGGCCGGCAGCAGCAGGGGTCCGCCCGCCTCATGGGCGGCCCTGAGCTCCTCGGCCAGCGCCTTGCGGCGCTGGACCGGGTCGATCCTGTCGCGTTCGCGGTCGCCGTAGGTGGATTCGAGGATCAGGTGATCGACGCCCGACGGCGCCGCCGGCTCAGGCGTGAAATCGCTGCCGCCGGGCCCCAGGTCGCCGGAGAACAGCAGCCGCTGCGGCTGCTCGCCGCCCGTCAGGTCGACGGTGATCGAGGCGGCGCCCAGGATGTGGCCGGCCGGGGTCCACAGGGCTGTGATGTCCGGCGTGATGGTCTCGGGCACGTCGAACTTCACCTTCCGGAACTGGGCCATCACGACCTCGGCGTCCTTCTCGGTGTAGATCGGCTCGACCGGGCGGCGACCGCGCTTCTCGTTGCGCCGGTTCAGATGGCGGACCTCCGCCTCCTGGATGCCGCCGGCGTCGGCCAGCATCACCGCGCAGAGGTCCCGGGTCGCGGCCGTGGCGTAGATCGGCCCGGTGAAGCCGGCCTTCATCAGCTTGGGCAGCAATCCGGAGTGGTCGATGTGGGCATGGGTCAGCAGCACCGCATCGATATCGGCCGCGTCGAACGGGAAGGCCTCGTAGTTGAGCGCCTTGAGGGTCTTGGACCCCTGGAACATGCCGCAGTCGACCAGCACGCGGGAGTCGCCGGCGCGCAACTCCGCGCAGAAGCCGGTCACGCAGCCGGCGGCGCCGTGAAAGGCGAGGGACGGCCCGCCGTCGCCGCTCACCCGGCGGCCCGCAGCCGGGCGGCCCGCAGGTGCTCCTGGACCTCCGCCACCGGCTCGTCGAGCCGGTCGTGAGGGTCGCTGACCGTCACCTTCTTCGCGAGCGCCGACGGCAGCGCCTTGCGCAGCACGCCAAGCGCCCGGGGCGGGGCGATGATCGCCAGATGGTCGAACTTGTG
Organism: Caulobacter sp.; assembly: GCA_030652755.1. GTDB lineage: Bacteria > Pseudomonadota > Alphaproteobacteria > Caulobacterales > Caulobacteraceae > Caulobacter. Next base: position 32,844 of record JAUSPV010000094.1, read on the forward strand.
ATCTCGCACCACCTGCTCCAGATGTTCGGCGAGGTCGGTCAGGAACTGGCGCTCGCCCTTGTCGCGCGGCGGTTCGTGGCTGGCGTGGGTTGATCCCCCGGCGCGGGCGTGAACCGTCACGCGCTGCGTCCCCGCCGGCTGCTCGAACGGCGCAACGCCCTTCAGCCACGCGACCTGTTCATGAAGCGGCCCGGCGAGCCGCGCTTCCTCGAAAAGCCGCACCCGGCGGCCGTCGGCCAGGACGACAAGCGTCCGTCCATCCTCGATCATTGTCTGTCTCCCGTCGCCGCGATGGCGGTGAGGCTCAGTCTGCCTCCATCGTTGTCCGTCGATACTGATCGAGATCAAGAAATGGCGACGCGCTCGTCGCCGTCGAGCGCAACGCGATGATTTCGCCGAGGGTCGCCACCGCCACCTCCCACGGCGCCTTGCCGCCGAGGTCGAGGCCGATGGGGGATCGCAGGCGGGCCAGGTCACGGTCTGTCAGGCCGGCCGCCTTCAGCCGCTCCAGCCGCTCGGGCAGCCGTCGCCGCGCGCCGAGCAGGCCGACATAGGGGGCCGGGGAGGGCAGGGCGGCCATCAGGGCGGCGTGGTCCAGCGCGATATCGTGGCCGCAGATCGCCACGGCGCTCCAGTGGTCCAGACCGATGGCGGCCAGGGCCTCGCCCGGGTCATCGCGGCGATAGGCGACCCCGGCCAGCGGCGGCGGGGCCGAGGGTCCGCGCGGGCGGATCAGGGTCGTCTCCAGGCCGGCCTGGGCGCCCAGCGCGGCGATGGCCAGGGCGGTCGGGTCGCCGCCCAGCACCGCCAGCGTCCAGACCGGCGCCTGCCGCACAACCAGCGACTCCGGCCAGGCCGCGGCGTCCGAGTCGCCGCAGACTCTGCGCCGCCCGTCGCTGATCCAGACCGAGGGCCTTCGGGCGTCCATCCGCTTGAAGAGTTCGACCGTCGCCGGGTCGCCGGGCGCCAGGCGCTCGACGAGGATCTCGATCCGCGCGCCGCAGAGCAGGCGGATGTCAGGCCACGGGCTGCCGGCGCCATAGACCAGCCGCCGGGGCTCGCCATCGGCCAGGCAGGCCGCCGCATGGCCCGCGACGTCCCCCTCGACACAGCCCCCCGACAGGAAGCCGGAGACGACTCCCTCGCCGAACACCATCTGCGTCCCGACGGGCCGGGGCCCGCCGCCGTCCAGCGCCGCGATGGTCGCCAGCGCCGCCGGACGACCGGCCTCCAGCAGCCCGCGCAAGGCTGGGCGCTGGTCGTCGCAAAGGCCGTAGTCCGGCCAGTCGGGAAGGCTCTCGAGCATGGGCGCAGATTAACCCCTGTGAAACGGTCTCGATACCGCTTCCTTAAGCATCTGGGGCGCATGGTTATCCTCGACTTCACCACGAAGCCCGGGATCCTTCGATGGGCCGCGCCGCCTTTCTTGTTTCGCCACCGGCCCCTCGCGGGGGGCCGCGCCTGCGCGCCCAGGGCTGCCGCCTGTGGGACGCGGACGGGGTCGAGCGGCTGGACTTCGACATGACCGGCGCCGCCGCGCTGCTGGGCCACGCCCATCCCTTCGTCGAGGCGGCCGTGGCCGACAATCGCGCCACCCTGCATGACGCCCAGGCCGCCCTGTCGGCCATGCTGCCCCGGGCGCCGCGCGTGCGGTTCACCGCCGACGAGGCCCAGGCGCTGCCCGCCGCCATCGACGCCGCCCGCCGGGTCACCGGACGCCGCCGGGCGGCCGTCTGGGATCGGACCGCCGGCCTGTTCGGCGGCGCCGGCGATGTCGCCGCCATCGTGCTTGACCCGCTGGGCACGCCGCCGGCCGACCTCGTCGCCGCCCGTCGCGACGCCGACGCCTGCGGCGCGGTGCTCATCTTCGACGAGGGTTTGTCCGGCTTCCGCGTGCATGAGCGCGGAGTCCAGGGCCTGTCGGGCGTCGCCCCCGACCTGGCCGTGTTCGGGGCCCAGATCGCCAATGGCCGCCCGCTCGGCGCCGTGGCCGGGCGCCCGGACCTGATCGCCGCCCTTGATGAGGACGACCTGCCGGCGCCCCGCCTTGACGCCATCGCCGCCGCGACCGCGACCCTGACCCTGCTGGCCAGGGCGCCCGTCGCGCCGCACATCGGCGTGCTCGGCGCCGAGCTGCAGGCCGAGGTCGCGCGGCTGGCCGACGCCTGCACCGCCGCGCGGAGCTTCGCCCTCGCGGGTGATCCGTCGCTGCCGACGCCCCTGTTCGGCGCGCCCTGGCTGGAAGGCCTGTGGCTGGGGCAGATGGCCGCCCGCGGCATCAACGTCGTGGGCGCGCACGCCCTCAGCGCCGCGCATGGCGAGCCCGAGCTCGCCTGCCTGATCGCGGCCTACGCCCGTATCCTGCCGATGATGGTCGATGAGGTCCGCCCGCGCACGTCCGCGGGTCGGGGTCTCTTCCTGCTCTCGGCCCGTCCAGAAGGACTCGCATGACACCGCTACTGTCCAAGCTCGGTCTGGGGTCGTCCCAGTTCGTGCCCGGGGGCTCGACGCCGCCGCGTGGCCGCACGCCCGAAGCCGAGGCGCGGGACATCCTGTCCATCGCCGGCCGCAGCGGCCTGGGGGTGTTCGACGCCTCGGGCTCCTGGGGCCGGGCCGAGACCCTGCTCGGCGACCTGATGCCGCGTCCGGTGCCGTTCCGGGTCGTGATCGGCTCGGTGCGTCCCGACCGTGGCCCCGACTTCGTCGAGGGCGAGGCCCGCGCCAGCCTGGCGCGTCTGGCCATCGAGCGCGCCGACGCCATCGTCGTGCCGATGGTCTCCGACCTGTTCGGGCCGCAGGGCGAGGCCATGTGGACCCGCCTGCGCCAGATGAAGGACGCCGGGCTGTTCAAGCGCATCGGCGTCGCCGTTCACGCGTCCGACGATCCGGTCGGGGTCGCCCGCCGCTTCCGGCCGGACCTGATCCAGGCGCCCGGCTCGCTGCTTGACCAGCGGATGCTGGCCGACGGCACCCTGGAGCGGATCGCCGGCATGGGTATCGAGGTGCAGCTGCGCTCGATCTTCCTCAACGGTCTGCTGTTCCTGCCCATCGACCGCATCCCGGGCCAGCTGAAGAGCGCCACGCGGGGGCTGTCGAAGGTGCGCCGGATGATCGCCGAGGGCCGCAGCGATCCGCTGCAGGCCGCCCTGGGCTTCGCGCTGTCGCGTCCGGAGGCCAGCACGGTGCTGGTCAACGTCCATTCCGCCGCCGAGCTGTCCGCGGTCATCGCCGCCGCCTCCAGCCCGCCCCCCGATCTCGACTGGAACGAGATGGCCCTCGACGACGAGGTCGTTCTCGATCCCCGCAGGTGGGCCGCCGCCTAGAAAGCGCGGTCCGGCATACGCTCAGAAGGAGCAGCGCCATGATCCTCACCATCGTCCAGGCCCGGATGGGCTCCAAGCGGCTGCCCGGCAAGGCGCTCGCCTCGCTGCACGGCCAGCCGCTGATCTGGCGACAGCTCGAGCGCCTTCGCGCCGGTCGCTGCCCGACGAAGGTGGTCGTGGCCACCAGCCGCGAAGCCGCCGACGACGCCCTGGCCGCCTGGCTGGTGTCCAAGGGCCAGACCGTGTTCCGCGGCGCCCCGACCGATCTGCTGGACCGCTTCTCGCGCTGCGCCGCCTCGGCCGGGCCGGTCAGCCATGTGGTGCGGATCAAGGGCGACCAGCCGTTCGTCGATGCGAAGATCGTCGACGAGGCCATCCGCCTGTCGCTGGCCAGCGGCGCCGACTATGTCTCCAACCGCGAACCTGCCAGCTACCCGATGGGGCTGGAGGTCGAGGTGATCACGGCGAAGGCCTTGCGCGAGGCGGCCGCCGATCCGCGCGAAAACCTCGCCCGCATCTCGCCGACCGCCGCCATCCGCGCCCAGCCCGAGCGTTTCAGCCAGGCCGCCTTCCGCTGCCCGCAGGACCATTCGCGCCTCGACTGGCGGGTGAAGACCGCCGCCGACCTCGGCTTCGCCCGCTCGGTCTATGCGGCGCTCTATCCGTCGGACCCGCATTTCGGGATGGCGGACGTGCTTGATCTCGTCGGCGGCGGCGTCGACCTGGGCCGCTACGCGGCTTAGGCGCCTCCAGGGTCCGGCCGCCATCGATGGTGAGCCGGAGGCGGCCCTGCGTGCTTCGACACGCGACCTGCGGTCGCTGCTCAGCATGACGTGGGTGGGTAGCCTTTTTGAACGACGTCATCCTGAGCAGCCCGCGCAGCGGGCGTGTCGAAGGACGCAACGCGCACGCCGTGTTCATGGCTGGCCCGGACGAGCCGGGCCATGACGGCGGGGTTATGCGCTACGCCTTCGCCCAGGCCCCGAACGGATCCACGAACGGCTTGCCCAGCGCCTCGGCCACGGCCGGGTGGGTCAGCTCGCCCTTCAGCACGTTCAGGCCCCGCGCCAGATGCGGGTCCTTCTCCAGCGCCTTGAGGCCATGGTCGGCCAGGGCCAGGCCGAAGGGCAGGGTGGCGTTGCCGAGGGCCTCGGACGAGGTGCGCGGCGCGGCGCCCGGCATGTTGGCCACGCAGTAGTGGACGACGCCGTCGACGGTGTAGGTCGGTTCGGCGTGGGTGGTCGGGTGGCTGGTCTCGAAACAGCCGCCCTGGTCGATGGAGACGTCGACCAGCACCGAGCCGGGCTTCATGCGCTGCAGGTGCTCGCGCTTGACCAGCTTGGGCGCGGCGGCGCCGGCGGTCAGGACGGCGCCGATGACCACGTCGGCCTTGAGGATCTCGTCCTCCACGGCGTCCAGGGTCGAGTAGCGGGTCAGGACCCGGCCCATGAAGATGTCGTCCAGCTCGCGCATGCGCGGGATCGACCGCTCCAGCACCACGACCTCGGCGTTGAGACCCATGGCCATGCGGGCGGCGTTCATGCCGACCACGCCGCCGCCCAGAACCGCCACGCGGGCCGGGGCCACGCCGGGCACGCCGCAGAGCAGCAGGCCCATGCCGCCGTTGTGCTTGAGCAGGGTCTCGGCGGCCGAGAAGACGGCGATCCGCCCGGCGACTTCGCTCATCGGCGCCAGCAGCGGCAGGCCGCCGCGCACATCGGTGACGGTCTCGTAGGCGATGGCCGCGCAGCCGGATTTGAGCAGGCCTTCGGTCTGGGCGGGATCGGGCGCCAGGTGCAGGTAGGTGAACAGGATGTGGCGCGGCTCGAGCTTCTCCCACTCGACCTTCTGCGGCTCCTTGACCTTGATGATCATCTCGGAGGCCTGGAAGACCTCCACCGCGTCGACGGCGATCTTCGCGCCGGCCCGGCGGAAGGCGTCGTCGTTGTAGCCGGCGCCGAGGCCCGCGCCGGCCTCGACCAGCACCTCATGGCCCCGGGCGACGTACTCGCGCACCGCCGTGGGCGTCAGGCCGACCCGGTGCTCGCCCGGTTTGATCTCCGCAGGAACCCCTACGCGCATGGTCGTTTCCCTTTGAACAGCGTTCGGCGGGGGAATGTCCCGCTCATGACGTAAGGTCAAGCACGATCTTGCCGCCGCTCGCCCGTCGGGTGAGTTTTTCGGGCGCGGATTGACCGGTCATGGGCCTTGGGCTCACATCGTTCACTGGAACGCAGAGCTCGGGGAGAAGGGGCCATGGCGCCGTCTGACGAAACGCCGACCGATCCGGTCGACGAGCCGCTCGCGCTGACGTCCGAACCGGCGAAGAAGGCTCCCTTCTGGCGCGGCTGGAAGACCCCGACCGTGCTGGCCGCGGCGGCGGCCCTGGCTCTGGGGTTTGGCGGCGGTTACGTGGTCGCGACCGTCGCGCCGGGCCTGCTGGCGGGCGGATCCGACGGGCCGGGCGGCTCGACCGTTTCCGAGCCCAACATCAAGGCGGCGTCCTGGTCGCTGTTCGGCAAGCCGCGCGGCGCCGACGCGCCCCGTCGCGGCATCCCCCGGCCCGACGGTTTCGCGGTCTGGAAGACCCGCCTCGACACCAGCCGGCCCGAGCCGCTGGCCTGTATCGAGATGAGCAAGCCGCTCGATGCCTCGAAATCCTACGCCGACTTCGTGCTGATCTCGCCGGACATGGGCGGGACCCCGGCGGTCAGCGTCAATTCGAAGAACAAGTCCGAACTCTGCATCGGCGGCCTGGGCCTCACCGAGCGTCGCGTGACCCTGCTCAAGGGCCTGCCGGGCGCCGGGAACCAGACCCTGGCCGCCAACGCCGACGTCGACTTCACCTTTGGGGAAAAGCCGCCGTACGTGGGCTTCGCCGGCGACGGCGTCATCCTGCCGCGCGAGGACAGCGACGGCGTCGGCATCGAGACCGTCAATGTCTCGCGGCTGGCCATCGAGGTCTGGCGCGTGTCGGACCGCAACCTGGTCCGCAAGTCGATCAGCGCCCCGGAGGCCACCGGCGAGGGCCAGTGGCCCGGCGACTACGGCGACGACAGCCCCGATGACGAGGGCCGCGTGGTCTGGAAAGGCGAGGTCGCCGTGCGCGGCGGCCAGGGCGAACGCGCCACCACCGTCTTCCCGCTGGGCGCGGTGCTCAAGGAGATGGCGCCGGGCGGCTATGTCATCAAGGCGCGCGACGCCTCGGCCGGTGTGAAGACCGACGACGACGAAGGGGTCCAGCCGGCCCAGGCGCGGCGCTGGATCATGTTCACCGACATGGCGCTGATCGGCTACGACGGCGCCGAGTCCCTCGACATCGTGGTGCGGTCGCTCAAGAGCGCCAAGGTGCAGTCCGGCGTCCGGGTGGCGCTGGTCGCCAGCAACGGCGAGGACCTGGCCGAGGCGAAGTCCGACGGTTCCGGCCGGGTGCGATTCCTGCGTCCGCTGCTCGAGGGCGAGGGCTCGATGCGGCCGAAGATGGTCATGGCCTATGGACCGCAGGGCGACCTGGCGGTGCTCGACCTCGACCGCTCGCCGGTGGACCTGAGCAAACAGGGCATGGGCGGACGCAACGCGCCGGGCGAGGCCGCCGACGACACCGCCGGCCGCACGGTCGAGGGCGCCATCGACGGCTACCTCTACGCCGACCGCGGCATCTATCGCCCCGGCGAGACGGTGCACCTGGCCGCCCTGGTTCGTGACCTGCAGTCGCGGGCCGTCAAGGATCGCAAGGGCGTCATCATCGTGCGCCGGCCTTCGGGCGTGGAGTTCAAGCGCATCGGCTTCGACCGCGCCGCCAACGGCGCGGTGACCGCCGATCTGCCGCTGCCCAAGAGCGCGCCGCGGGGGCGCTGGAAAGCCAGCCTGGAGATCGAAGGGATCAAGACCGCTGTCGGCGAGATGTCCTTCTCCGTCGAGGACTTCGCGCCCCAGCGTCTGGCCGTCGACACCGACGGCCGGGAGAAGGATCCCGTGGCCGCCGGCGAGACGCGGCAGGTGAGCGTCATCGCCCGCTTCCTCTATGGCGCGGCGGGCGCCGGGCTGCAGACCCAGGGCGAAGCCCGGATCATGGCGGACACCAACCCCTTCCCCGCCTTCAAGGGCTTCGAGTGGGGCGACCAGCAGAAGGCCTTCGACGAGAAGTTCATCGAACTGGGCCAGAGCGTCACCGACGGCGAAGGCCGCGCGGTGCTCAATGTGCCGACCGGCGACATCGGTGATGTCACCGCGCCGCTGAAGGCCACGGTCACCGCCTCGGTGTTCGAACCCGGCGGCCGTCCGGTCCGCGAGAGCCTGTTCCTGAAGGTGCGCACCCGGCCCGTCTACCTGGGCGTCAAGGTCGAGCAGGGCGACGCCACGGGCAGCGAGGCCGCGCCGGTGACGCTGGACGTCATCGCCGTCGACGCGCTCGGCAATCGCATCGCCGCGCCCGGAACCACATACACCCTGATCGCCGAGAACTGGGACTACGACTGGTTCCAGCAGGACGGCCGCTGGCAGTGGCGGCGGACCAGCCGCGACGTGGTCGTCGACAAGAAGACGATCAGCGTCGGGGCCGGCGCGCCCGCCCGCATCGCCCGTCGCCTCGGCTGGGGCGACTACCGTCTGGTGGTCGAGGGGCCGAATGGCGCCAAGAGCGTCATCCGCTTCGCCGCCGGCTGGGGCGCCCCCGCCAAGGACGCCGAGGCGCCCGACATCGTGCGGGTCAGCGCCGGGACGGGGACCCATGCCCAGGGCGACAGCGTCACCCTGACCCTCAAGGCCCCCTACGCCGGCGAGGCCCAGGTGGCGGTGGCCACCGATCGCGTCATCGACTTCAAGACCTTCAGCGTCGGGCCCAATGGCGGCTCGGTGACCCTGAAGACCGACGCCTCCTGGGGCGGCGGCGCCTATGTGCTGGTCAGCGTGATCCAGCCGCGCGACCCCTCGGCGACGCCCAAGCCCCGGCGGGCGCTGGGGCTGCTCTACGTCCCGCTCGATCCCAAGGGCCGCAAGCTTGAGGTCGAGCTCGGCACGCCGGCCAAGCTGAACAGCCGCCAGCAGATCGAGGTGCCGGTGGCCGTGAAGGGCCTTGGCATCGGCCAGCGGGCGCGGGTCACCGTGGCCGCCGTCGACGAGGGCATCCTGCGCCTGACCAAGTTCGACTCGCCCGATCCGGTGAAGTGGTACTTCGGCAAGCGGGCCCTGACGCTCGACTACCGTGACGACTACGGCCGCCTGCTCGACCCCAACCTGGGGGCTCCGGCCAACGTCAACTTCGGCTCCGACCAGCTCGGCGGCGAGGGCCTGACCGTGACCCCGATCAAGTCGGTTGCCCTGTGGTCCGGCGTGGTCGAGACGGGCCTGGACGGCAAGGCGCGGATCAAGCTGCCCGCCGCGCAGTTCAATGGCGAACTGCGCATCATGGCCGTGGCCTGGACCGACGAGGCCGTCGGCTCGGGCAGTAAGGCGATGACCGTTCGCGAGGCGGTGATCGCCGACCTCAACCTGCCGCGCTTCCTGGCGCCGGGCGACCGGCCGGTGGCGACGCTGGAACTGCACAATGTCGAGGGCGCGGCCGGCGGTTACACCGCCGAGACGACCTCCGGCGGCGGCGTGCAGATGGTGTTCCGCAAGGTCTTCCAGCTGATCCTCGGACAGCGGATCGCCGAGCGGATTCCGTTCCTGGCCCCGACGGTGTCGGGGGTCGGCAAGGTCGGGTTCAAGGTCAGCGGCCCGGGCGGCTTCGCCACGGCCAAGGACTATCCGATCCAGACCCGGCTGGGCTGGAGCCCGATCACCCGGACCTACACGGAGCTTCAGCAGCCCGGGACGGCCTACACGCCGCCCGCCGAACTTCTGGCCGGCCTGGCGGCGGGCGACGTGTCGATGAACGTCAGCTACTCGCCGTTCCGCGGCTTCGACCCCGGCCCGATCGCCCTGTCGCTGTCCCGCTATCCGTACGGCTGCACCGAACAGGTGATCAGCGTCGCCTATCCGCTGCTCTACGCCAGCCAGCTGGCGCCCGACCCGAAGACCCGCACCAGCTCGGCGGCGCTGAACGACGCGGTCGGCCGGCTGCTGGACCGCCAGACCCTCGACGGGGCCTTCGGCCTGTGGCGGGTCGGCGACGGCGAGGCGGACGCCTGGCTGGGCGCCTATGTCACCGACTTCCTGTGGGAGGCGAAGGCGCGGGGCGCCCCGGTGCCGGAGCAGGCCATGGAGCGGGCGCTGGGCGCCATGCGCCAGATCAGCCGTCCCGAGGGCTGGGCCAACGTCTCCTACCGCATGGAGTATCCGCAGTGGTGGGGCCGCAATCCCGAGGACAGCAAGCGGGCGACGCAGCGCATGCGCTCGCGCGCCTCGGCCTACGCCCTCTACGTCCTGGCCAAGGCCGGGCGCGGGGATCTGGCCCGGCTGCGCTGGTGGCACGACGTGCAGATGAAGACCGACGATTCGCCGCTGGCTCGGGCGCAGGTCGGGGCCGGTCTGGCCCTGATGGGCGACCGGTCGCGGGCGCGGTCGGCCTTCCGCAAGGCGGTGTCCAGCCTCGGCTATCGCGAGGAGACCGACTGGTACCAGAGCCAGCTGCGCGACACCGCCGCGATCATCGCCCTGGCCTATGAAGCCGGCGAGCCGGGCATCGCCCGTGACCTGCAGAAGCGGCTGGAGACCTCGGTCAAGGATCCCGACGCGCTCAACACCCAGGAGCAGGCCCGCCTGCTGCAGGCGGCCTTCTTCATGCTGAAGGAAGCCGGGCCGATGACTGTCGAGGCCACCGGCGTCACCGCCGCGCCGACCGCCGGCCAGACCCGCTGGATCGTCGGACGGCTGGCGGATGCGAAGTTCATCAACCGCGGCAAGGCCCTGTGGCGGACGGTGACGGTGCGGGGCACGACGGTGGCCTCGCCCGGCGCGGAGTCGAACGGCGTGACGGTCGGCAAGCGGTTCTTCAGCATGACCGGCGCCGGCGTCGACCCGACGGGCCTGCGCCAGGGCGACCGCGTCATCGTGCTGGTCTCGGGCCGCTCGGCCCAGGGCCGGACCGTGCCGCTCATCATTGATGACGCCCTGCCGGCCGGCTGGGAGATCGAGACCACGCTCAGTCCCGAGGACGCCAAGGACGGACCGTTCCGGTTCCTCGGCGAGCTCACCGGCATGGACGTGCAGGAGGCGCGCGACGAGCGCTACATCGCCGCCGTCGATCTGGCGGGGAACCGTCCGTTCGCGGTGGCCTATGTGGCGCGGGCGGTGACGCCGGGCGACTTCTTCCTGCCGGCGCCGGAGGTGCGGGACATGTATCGGCCCAGCGTCAACGCGCGCGGCGGGTCGGGGCGGACGGTCATCGCGGCGGGGAGCTAACCTCACCGCGTGCGCCGCTTTGTCCTCGGTCTGATCGCGTTCCTGGCGCTGCAGGTCGTCGTCCTGGCGGTCGACGCCCTGCTGCCGCCGGACCTGTCTCGCGGGGAGCGGTCCTCGCCCGTGACCCTGGACCGGCGCGGCCAGTGGCTGCGCGCCCTGCCGGTCGAGGACGGCCGCTGGCGGATCCGCGCCGACCTGAAGCGGACGGACCCCAGCTTCGTCCGCCGGCTGATCGCCATCGAGGACCAGCGCTTCTTCGACCATGGCGGCGTCGACCCCCGGGCGGTGATCCGGGCTGGCGGCACGGCGGTGGTGCGGGGCCGGGTGGTGTCGGGCGCCTCGACCCTGACCATGCAGACCGCCCGGCTGCTGGAGCCCCGGCCGCGCAACCTCGGCTCCAAGCTGATCGAAATGATCCGGGCGGTGCAGATCGAGGCGCGGCTGAGCAAGCGGGAGGTGCTGGCGCTCTACCTGACCCTGGCGCCCTACGGCGGCAATCTGGAGGGCGTGCGGGCCGCCAGCCTGAGCTGGTTCGGCCATGAGCCGGAAAGCCTGACCCTGGCCGAGCAGGCGCTGCTGATCGCCCTGCCCCAGGCGCCGGAGGCCCGCAGGCCCGACCGGCGCCCGGCGGCGGCGCGGGCGGCGCGGGACCTTGTCCTCGACCGGATGGCGTCCGCGGGCCTGACGACAGCCGCTGAAGCGGAGGAAGCCAAGGCCGATCCCATGCCGGCCCGCGGACGCTTCCCGGCCCTGGCCTGGCACGCCGCGGGAGAGCTGGCGCGCAAGGCGCCGGCTTCGCAGGCGACGGTGGTCTCGACGATCGACGCCGGCCTGCAGGCGCGTCTGGAACCCATCGCCGCCGCCTATGCGGCCACCCAGGGACTGGACGCCACCGCCGCGATCCTCGTGGTCGAAATAGAGGGCCGGGCGGTGCGCGCCGCGGTCGGGTCCGGCGGCCTGGACCGGCCCGGCGGCTGGATCGACATGACCACCGCCCTGCGTTCGCCCGGCTCGGCCCTCAAGCCCTTCGTCTACGCCTTCGCCTTCGATGACGGCGTGGCGGCGCCGGACACCGAGATCCAGGATGTCGCCACCCGCTTCGCCGACTACCAGCCGGAGAACTTCGACCGCACCTTCCGGGGCAAGGTCACGGCCGGCGAGGCGTTGTCCCACTCGCTGAACGTGCCGGCCGTGGCGATGATGGAGAAGATCGGCCCGGCCAACTTCCTGGCGCGCCTGCAGGCCGTCGACGTGCGGCTGGAGCGGGCCAAGGCCCAGACCCGGGCGCCGGGCCTGGCCCTGGCGCTGGGCGGCGAAGGGATCACCCTGCGCGACCTGGCCGTTCTCTACTGCGCGCTGGGCGACGAGGGGCTGGCCAAGCCGCTAGCCTGGACGCAGGCGGAGGCGGAGAAGCGCGTCCGGTCGCGCGGGACGCGGCTGGTCCGTCCGGAAGCGGCGCGGCAGGTGCTCGACATCCTGCGCGACGCGCCGGCGCCCAAGGGCCGCATGCCCACGGCCCTGACCCGGGACGGACCGGGCATGGCCTACAAGACCGGCACGTCCTACGGCTTCCGGGACGCGGTCGCGGCGGGCGTGGTCGGCGGCTATGTGGTCATCGTCTGGACCGGCCGGGCCGACGGCGGCGCCCGGGGCGGCCTGACCGGGCGCGAGGCGGCGCTGCCGATGCTGTTCGATGCCGCCGACGTGCTGGCCGCGCCGTCATCCGCCGCCCCCGCCATCGCGCCGCGCGCCGCGCCCGGCGCCCTTGCGACGCTGGAGCGGTCAACCCGCGGGCCCGGCGTCATCTTCCCGCCCGACGGCGCCACCGTGCAGGTCGAGGCGCTGGGGCCGAAGGCGCGGGGCCTGGTGCTGGCGGCGTCGGGCGATGGTCTGCGCTGGTACGTGGACGGCGCTCCCGTGCCCACCGACCCGGTCAGTGGCCGGACCATCTGGCGCCCCGCCGCGCCGGGCTTCTACGAGGTCACCGTCATCGACGACCAGGACCGGTCGGCCCGCTCGCGGGTCAGGATCCGCGACTGATCTCCCGGCCGGCTCACCCTCGGTGGGTGAAGCCGGCCAGTTCCTCGTACTCGGCGGGATTGGTCACGGTGACGTTCAGATCGTTCACCAGGCCGTTTGACAGCCGGTAGACCCAGCCGTGGACGGACAGGCTCTGGCCACGGGCCCAGGCATCCTGGACGAAGACGTCCGAGGCGACGTTCTGCACCTGGCGGATGACGTTCAGCTCGCAGAGCCGGTCCCAGCGCTCGTGGTCGTCGAGCGCCTCCAGGGCGTCGCGGTTGGCGGCGTAGACCTCGCGGATCGGATGCAGCCAGTGGTCCACCAGCCCGCGCCGCTGGCCGTCGACCGCCGCCCGCACCCCGCCACAGCCGTAGTGGCCCACGACCATCACATGCTTGACCTTGATCACATCGACCGCGAACTGCAGCACGCTGAGGTAGTTGGCGTCCTGGGGCGGCGCCAGGTTGGCGACGTTGCGGTGGACGAACAGTTCACCCGGGTCGAGGCCGACGATCTCGTTGGCCGGCACGCGGCTGTCGGCGCAGCCGATCCACAGATACTCCGGGCTCTGCTGGTTCTCGAGCCGCTTGAAGAAGTCGGGATCCACCTGGGTCTTCTTCGCGGACCAGGCGCGGTTGTTGGCCTTCAGATCGTCGAGCATCGGCATCCTACGAAATCGCGTCGGGCTGGAGGTTGGGATGGCCGGCGGCGATCGCCGGGTGCTGCGCCGCCTTGGCCGCGACAGCGGCGATGGCCGGGAAGGGCGTCATGTCCACGGCGAAGCGGGCGGCGTTGTAGACCTGCGGCACGAGGCAGGCGTCGGCCAGGGAGGGCGCGTCGCCGAAGGCGTAGCCGCGCCCGTGGCGGGCTACCATCGGCTCGAGCGCGGTAAAGCCGTCGCTGATCCAGCGTTGCGCCCAGGCGTTGCGCGCCGGCTCCTCGACCCCCAGGCCGGCCAGGGCCTTGAGGATGCGCAGGTTGTTCACCGGGTGGATGTCGCAGGCCACGATGTACGCCATCGCCCGCACCACCTGCCGGTCGAAGGCGTCCTTCGGCAGCAACGGCGGCTGCGGATGGGCCTCCTCCAGCCACTCCAGGATCGACAGCGACTGGGTCAGCACCCGTCCGTTTTCCAGCACCAGAGACGGCACCAGGTCCTGGGCGTTGACCGCGTGATAGGCGTCGCTCTTCTGTTGGCCGGCGACCAGGTCGACCGGGACGACCTCGTAGGCGAGGCCCTTGAGGTTCAGGCCGATGCGGACGCGGTAGGGCGCCGAGGCCCGCCAGGCGCTGTGCAGCTTGAGGACCATCAGACCACTTTGAAGGCGATGGTTCCGACGCCCTCGACCTCGCCGGTCACCGCGTCGCCGCGTTGCAGCGCCGCGACGCCCTCGGGCGTCCCGGTGTAGATCAAGTCGCCCGGCTCCAGGGTCCAGAGCTTGCCGGCCTCGGCGATGATCTCCTCGACCGACCAGATCATGTCGGCGACCTGCGCCTGCTGCCGAACCTGGCCGTTGACGGACAGGGCGATGGCGCCCTGCGGGATGGTTCCGTCGAACGGGCGGATGGCGCTGATCGGGGCGCTGGCGTCGAAACCCTTGGCGGCGTCCCAGGGCTGGCCCTTGGCCTTGAAGCCGTTCTGCAGGTCGCGGCGAGTCAGATCGACCCCGACCGCGAAGCCGAAGATCGCCCCGCCCTCGCCGATCGCCACGACCAGCTCGATCTCATGGTGCAGGTCGCTGGTCGCGGTCGGATAGGGGACGTCGGCGCCGGGCGGAACGATGGCGTCGGCCGGCTTGGAGAAGAAGAACGGCGGGTCGCGGTCGTCGCCGCCCATCTCGCGCCGGTGGGCGGCGTAGTTGCGGCCGACGCAGAGGATGCGGCGCACGGGGAATGGCCGGTCAGACCCCTCAACGGGGACGACCGGTTGTGGGCGGATCGATACGGCGTAGGTCATGGCGGGCTTCCTAGAATGTTTGGAGGCGGTTGGAAACGGCGGTCGCGTTCTCTGATCAGGTCCGGGTTCCCGCCTTTAACCCGCCGTCAACGCGGGCGGTGGTTTTCTGGCCGCGCAACGCCCACTGGCGCCGGTTCCATCGCGGAGACCGGGTCCGACGGATGGACGAGGGGGATGGGGCATGGGCTTCGGGGACATGAAGATTCCCGCGAAGTTGACTCTGGTCTTCGCGGCGCTGGTCCTGACCATCGCGGCGACGGGAGCCGTCGCGCACGTCAACGCCAGCGCGCATGAGCGGTCGGTGGCCCGCATGGCGGAGGCCCATCGCGCCAAGCTGGCCGCGAGCCGCGTGGAGTTCGGCCTGATCCGGCAGGAGAACTCCCTGCGCGGCTTCCTCCTGTCAGGTGATCCCTACTACCTGCGGCGCATCACCCGGACGCATGCCCCGGCCTTCGAGACCGCCCTCGCCGACCTGCGGGCGGCGGGCGCCGGCGCGCGGGCGGACGCCATCGCCGCGGCCTACGCCGGCTATCGCAGCACCGTGATCGAGCCGATCACCCGTCTTGAGCACGATCCGGCGGGCCGGCAGGCGGCCTTTGCCCTGGTGAGGCCCGACGGCGAGGCCGATCACGCCATCAAGCCGGCCGAGGCGGCGGTTGATCGCGCCATGGCCGAGGCCGGTGCGCGAATCCTTGTCGAGACCAATGTCCAGGCCCGGGCGGAAGCCCTGCTACGGGTGACCCTGGTGGCTGGCGTCGTCGTCACCCTGTTGCTGACGGTCCTCGCCGCATGGTGGCTGTCCCGCGTGATCGCCAGGCCCGTGGTCGGCCTGGCCCGCGCCATGGACCGGGTTCGCGCCGGCGAGGGCCTGGAGGCGCTGTCACGCCCGCCGGGCCGCGACGAGATCGGCCGGCTGACCACCGCCTTCAACGAGATGGTCGCCGACCTGAAATGGCATGACGCCTCGCTGCGCCGGGCGATGGACGAGCTCGGCCGGGCCCGCGACGCGGCCGAAACGTCCGATCGGCTCAAGAGCCAGTTCCTCGCCAACATGAGCCATGAGATCCGCACGCCGCTGAACGGCGTGCTGGGCATGATCCAGGCGATGCAGCTGGAGCCGCTGGCCCCGGCCCAGGCCGGACGCGCCGCATTGGCCCGGCAGTCCGCCGAGGCGCTGCTGACGGTCATCGACGACATCCTGGAGCTGGCCAAGATAGAGGCCGGCAAGGCCGAGCTGAGGCTCGCGCCGCTGGATCTGCGCGAGGTTCTCGAAGAGGTCGCGGCGGCCCATGCGCCGGCCGCGGGGGCCCAGGGGCTGGCGCTGTCGGTCAAGGTCGAGGAGGCCGTCGAGGGCGCCTGGCTTGGCGACGCGGCCCTGCTGACCCGCGTGCTCGGCGCGCTGACCTCAAACGCCGTGAAATTCACGCCCCAGGGCAGGGTGGCTCTCAAGGCGTTCGCCACCGGTGACGGCGTGCGGATCACCGTGCGGGATACCGGTATCGGCATTCCGGCCGACCAGCAGGGCGCGCTGTTCCGCAAGTTCACCCAGGTCGACGGCGCCGCGACCCGGCGGTTCGGCGGCGTGGGCCTGGGCCTGGCTATCTGCCGCGAGCTGACCGGTCTGATGGGCGGGGCCGTGTCGGTCGAGAGCGCGCCGGGCGAGGGCTCCTGTTTCATCCTCGACCTGCCGCTCGCGCGTCAGGCCGCGCTGCGGGCCGCCTGACGGGGCGCCCTGGACGTTCAGACAGCAAGCGCCTTGCGATAGGCTGACACGGCGCGATCAACGGAGAACACCTCCGCCCGCTGTCGCAGGCCGCGCGGGTCGGGCGGCGAGGCCAGCACCTCGATAATCGCCGTGGCGAGCGCATCTGGATCGCCGACGGGCGTAAGGCGGCCGAACCGACCCTGTTCCAGGATCTCCCCGGGGCCGGTCGGACAATCGGTGCTCACCACCGGGACGCCACAGGCGAGCGCCTCGACGATCACGTTGCCGAAGCCTTCGCTCCTGGAGCTCATGACGAAGACATCGGCGGCGGAGATGTACCCATGCGGGGTCGGCTGATGGCCTCCGAATGTGACGGAGCCGGCGACGCCGAGATCTTCCGCCAGCGCCTCCAGGCGCGGCCGCTCGGGGCCTTCGCCCAGGATCAGCAGCCGCGCATCGAGGCTCTTGCGAACGACCGAGAAGGCGCGGAGCAGCGTGCCCTGGTCCTTCATCACCTTGAGATTGGCGACCGCGATGAGGCGCGGCCCCTCGCCCGTGACCCAGCGGTTCATCAGGTCATCGTCGCAGGGCCGGGCGGGCGCGAGCGGGGTTATCGGGTTGAAGATGACGCTGACGCGGCCGCGCCTGAGGCCCGACAGCCTCGCCACCTCCTCGGCCACCCCCCGGGAGACAGCGACGACCGCGTCGGCCGCCGGGTAGCTGAGGCGCATCGCCGCGGCGATGGCCCGCCGCATGACGGGAGACTGGCCGGGTTTTGTCTGGCTGAGAATGCAGTGATCGGAGGTGACGACGCGGCAGTGGACGCCCGCCAACCGACGCGCCCAGACCGCGAGCGAGGTGAGGGGCCACAGGGCCGCGAGCACCGCCCGGGGCCGTCGATCCTTCAGGTAGCGCACCAACGGAAACAGCGCGTCCCGCACCCTGGCGGCGTTGAGGTCATGGACCTGTATGGTCGGCGGGAGTTCGGTCAGGAGCTCGCCAATCGCGCGCCGCAGGACGAACTCGACGCGCAGCCCGGCGCTGTCCATCTCGCGGGCCAGCGTCACGCACACGTGCTCGGCCCCGCCGCACCTCAGGTCATGCAGGACCATCGTCACGTCCGGGCGGGCGCCGGGACGCTTTGTGGAGGCCGAAGGCGGTGAGTCAGATGAAGTCGTCATGGTCCGCCCGGCCTTCTCCCTCGATCAGCTGTGGCGACGCGGTTGCTGGCCGCTGAAGCGGCCTTGGCCGGAAGTGTCGTGACCGGTCAGGCCGGATCGAACTCGCTGACGAGGTGGCCGGGCGCCACCTCCATGAGCCGGGGGACGTAGACCGCCGCCCCCACGTCGGTCGACAGCCGGGAGGGCAGGAACCGCAAGCCCGCGCTTGGATCGAGCGGCGAGGGCGGCTCGCCGGTCAGCTTCACCCGAACCCGGCTGCGCTCGATCGTCGGATCAGGGATCGGCGCGGCCGACAGCAGGGCCCGGGTATAGGGGTGGGTGGGGTTCTCGTAGAGCTGCTCGCGGCTGGCCAGCTCCATGACCCGGCCCATGTAGAGCACCAGCACGCGATGGCTGATCTCGCGGACCACGGCCAGGTCATGGCTGATGAACAACATCGCCATGCCCAGCTCCTTCTGGAGGTGGATCAGCAGGTCGATGATCTGGGCCCGGATGGTGACGTCCAGCGCGCTGACCGCCTCGTCGCAAATCACCAGCTTCGGCTCAAGGATCATCGCCCGGGCGATGCCGACGCGCTGGTTCTGGCCGCCGCTCAGCTCGTGTGGATAGCGGTTGATCAGGGTTGGCGACAGGCCGCAGCGGTCCATCATCGCCGCCGCCGCGGCCTCGCGTTCCCGCCGGTTCAGGCCCGGGCTGAAGACCTGCAGCGGCTCGGCGATGGAGTCGCCGACCGTCATGCGGGGGTCCAGACTGGCCAGCGGGTCCTGGAAGACGATCTGCAGGTCCTTGCGCGCGGCGCGCAGGGTTTCGCGGTCGGCATGGGTGATGTCGCGACCCAGAACGGTCACCGTGCCGCCCAGCTCGCCGCCGCCCGGCGGCAGCAGGTTCAGCGCCGCCCGGGCCAGGGTGGACTTGCCGCTGCCGCTTTCGCCGACCACGCCGAGCGTCTCGCCCTGGCGGACATGAAAGCTGACGCCGTCCACGGCGCGCAGCGGGACCTTGCGGCCGAACATGCCCTTGTGGATGTCGAACCAGACCTTCACGTCCTTGCCCTCGACCACCACCGGTCCGTCGGCGGGCGCGGGATCTATGGTCGGGCGGCCGCCGCGATCGTCGCGGTCCAGCCGCGGGATGGCCTCGAGCAGGTCGCGCGTGTAGTCGGTCTTCGGGCTGGCGAAGACCTCCCCCACGGGCCCCGCCTCGACATAGGCGCCGTCCTTCATCACGCAGACCCGGTCGGCCAGCCGGGCGATGACGCCCATGTCGTGGGTGATCAACACCATGGCCGCGCCGGTCTCGCGCAGAAGTTCGGCCATCAGATCGAGGATCTCGGCCTGGACGGTGACGTCCAGGGCGGTGGTCGGCTCGTCGGCGATCAGCAGGCGCGGGTCGCAGGCCATGGCGCCGGCGATCATCACCCGCTGCCGCATGCCGCCGCTCAGTTCGTGCGGATACTGTTCCATGCGCCGCTCGGCCTCGGGAATCCGCACGCGCTTGAGCCAGTCCAGCGCCTTGGCCCGCGCCGCCTTGTGCGACAGGCCAAGGTGAAGGCGCAGCGGCTCGGCGATCTGCTCGCCGATCTTCACATGCGGCGTCAGGGCGGTCAGCGGGTCCTGGAAGATCATCGTCATCTTCGAGCCGCGCAGGCGGTTCAGCTCGGACGGCTTGAGGCCGATCAACTCCTGCCCGTCCAGCCGGGCCGAGCCGCTGGCGGCGCCGTTGCCGGCCAGCAGACCCATGATGGTCATGAAGGTCTGGCTCTTGCCGCTGCCGCTTTCACCGACCACGCCGAGACACTCGCCGGCCTTGACGGTCAGGGAGACGCCACGCACCGCCTCGACAGCGCCGTCATGGGTCTGGAAGGTGACCTTCAGGTCTTCGACGGCGAGAACGGGATCGGTCTGGGTCACGGCGGTACTCTGAAGCGAGGGCGCGAAGCCGCCGACCTTATCGATCAGCGGCTGACGCGCAAATGAACGTTCAGCCAGCGCCGTTCAGAAGCGCGACGATGGCGTCGAGCGCCTCGCTTTCGTCCAGCATCGGCGCATGGCCCACCCCGGGGACCTCGGCATAGGCCATGTGGGGCGCCGCGGCGCGCATCCTGGCGGCGATCCCGGCGCTGAGGATGTCCGACGTCGCCCCGCGGATCAGCAGCGCCGGCCGGCCGGCCGCCAGCGCCCCGAAGACCGGCCACAGGTCCGGCGGCGGCGCCGACGGGTCGGCGGCGCGGATCGGCACGGCGATGTCCGGGTCGTAGTCCAGCACCGGCCGGCCGCCCTGCTCGCGGAAGGTCCGGCGGGCCATGCGATCCCAGTCGGAGTCGTCATAGGACGGAAACACCGCGCCGTTGCCCGCCTTCACCCAGGCGGCCGCGCCGGCCCAGTCGGCCACATCGGCGATGACGCCGACATAGCCGGCGATCCGCGCCAGACCCTCCGGGGCGATCTCCGGACCGACGTCGTTGAGCACGGCCGCGGCGATGGCGCCTGGCCGCATGAGGGCCAGGGTCATCATGATCAGTCCGCCCATGCTGGTGCCGATGAAGGCGGCGCTGCTGATCGCCTGGTCGTCGAGCAGGGCCATGATGTCGGCGGCGTACATGCCGGGATTGTAGGTCATCGGGTCCGGCGACCGTTCCGAAGCGCCTCGACCGCGAACATCGACGGCGATGACCCGCCGCCCCGTGGCCGCCACGATGGCCGGCGCCAGGTCCTCGAAATCGCGGGCGTTGCGCGTCAGGCCATGGATGCAGACCACCGGCGCGTGATCGGCCGAGCCCTGATAGTCGCGCGCGTGCAGGGCAAGGCCGTCGGCGGAGCGCCAGTGAAGAGACGTGAAGACTGTCATGGGGCCATCTTGCCTTCGGCGGGCGTCGGGGATCAACCGCCGCGACGCATCGCCGCCCTGCGCGACGAATCGCAGACGAACACCATTTTCTAATGCAGGCTGCGGTATCGTCTCCATCTCCGACAACGGACGCCCGTCCATGCGCCTGATCCCCAACTCTCCCTACGACGAGTCCGCCACGCCGAGCGTGCGAAAGCTGGTGATCGCCGCCGCCCCCTGGGCGATCCTCGCCCTGACCGCCCTGATCCTTCTGGTGACATCGCGCGCCTAGATGTCGCGCCACAGGCGCGTGCGATTGACTCCACAGCGGTTCTACACCTTGGTTTCGCCGAACAAGGTTCGTGGGGATTAAGCATGTTCGGCGCTATGCAGGGGGGCGCCCTGGGGCCGCGTCGCCACAGGGTTGCGCCGGGAAGCCGGCGATACCGCGCCCGGGTGGTTGTCGTCGGAAATGAGAAGGGCGGGGCCGGCAAATCGACCCTGGCCGCTCTGATCGCCATCTCGATGCTCTACCGGGGCCAGAGGGTCTCGGTGATCGACCTGGACCTTCGCCAGCAGAGCCTGTCGCGACTGCTGGCCAATCGTCGCCGCTGGTTGCCCGCCGCTGGCGTCAAGGCGCCGTCGCCGCTCGAGTACAAGCTGGTCGAGGACCCCGCGCGCATCGCCGACGATCAACCGCTGGCCTTGCGGCTGTTCGAGGAAGCCATGGTCATGGCGATGGGCGACTCCGATCTCATCGTCATCGACACGCCGGGAAGCGACACCGCCGTGTCCCGCGCGGCGCACCTGCAGGCCGACCTGATCGTTACGCCGATGAATGACAGCTTCGTCGACTTCGACGTGCTTGGAAACGTCGATCCGGTGACCCTGCGGCTGGTTCAGGCCAGCCACTACGCCGAGACCGTCCTCAACGTGCGGACGATGCGAGCTCACAACAACCGTCGACTCGACTGGGTCGTACTGCGCAATCGCCTTGCGGGGGCCGACACCAACAACCGCGAGCGGGTCGGCCTGGCGCTGGACAGCCTTTCGGAAGAGCTCGGCTTCCGGATCGGGCCGCCCCTGCGCGAGCGGGTGGCCTATCGTGAGATGTTTCCCTTCGGTCTGACCCTGGCCGACGTGTCTGCCGGCTTGCGACCCAACAAGGTGAGCAGTCCCAAGCTCGCCGCGCGGGAGGAGGTCAACGCCCTGCTCGAGGCGCTGGGCCTCATCGTTCTGGCCCCGCGCCCCGCGCCCGTGCTTCGCCCGGTCGAGCACGCCGCGTTCGCCGCCAGCCTCTGAGCCTTGCGGCCGTTGGAGCCGGACTGTTAAGTCCCCATCTCAGACGGCCGGATACGCTCATGGCGAAGACAGACCGCAGCAAGGCGGACATCCCCTTCGACTCCCCCTACCGCCACGGGTTCGTGCGGCTGGCGGCCTGCGTCCCGCGGATCGCCCTGGCCGATCCGGCGGCCAACGCCGCCGAAACGCTGGACCTCGTCCGTGAAGGACATCAGCGCAACGTCGCCCTGATGGTGTTTCCGGAACTGGGTCTGTCGGGCTACTCGATCGACGACCTGCTGCTGCAGGACGCCTTGCTCGAGGCGGTGGAGGCCGGGATCGCGACCCTGGTCACGGCCAGCGCCGACCTGACGCCGGTGTTCGCGGTCGGCGCGCCGCTGCGCTTCGAGGGTCGGCTCTTCAACACCGCCGTGATCATCCATCGCGGTCAGATTCTCGGCGTCGTCCCCAAGACCTTCCTGCCCAACTATCGCGAATATTACGAGCGACGCTGGTTCGCGAGCGGGCTGGGCGTCACCGGCCGCACGATCACCGTGGCCGGACTCGCCGCGCCGTTCGGGACCGACCAGCTGTTCCGCTCGACCGGCAGCGCGCCCTTCACCTTCCACGCCGAGATCTGCGAGGATGTCTGGACCCCCAATCCGCCCTCGACGCTCGGAGCCCTGGGCGGCGCGGAGATCCTGATCAATCTCTCCGCCAGCAACATCGTCATCGGCAAGGCCGACGCCCGGCGACTGCTCTGCGCGTCGCAGTCGATGCGCTGCCAGGCGATCTACGCCTACTCGGCGGCCGGCGTGGGGGAATCGACGACCGACAACGCCTGGGACGGACAGGCCTCGATCTTCGAGCTGGGCGACCTGCTGGCCGAGAGCGGCCGGTTCCCGACGGAGTCGACCATGGCGGTGGTTGACGTGGACGTCGCCCGCGTGCGGCAGGAGCGGATGCGCACCGGCTCGTTCGGCGACAGCATCGCCGCGCGCCAGGCGGAGACCGCCTTCCGGGTCCGGACCTTCGCCTTCGATGCGCCGACCCAGCCGCTGGCCCTCGCCCGGGCCGTCGACCGCTATCCGTTCGTGCCGGATGACGAGAGCAAGCTCGCCGAGCAGTGCCTCGAGGCCTACAGCGTGCAGGTGCAGGGCCTTGCCCAGCGGCTGAAGTCGACCGGCCTCGAGCGTCTGGTCATCGGCATATCCGGCGGGCTGGACTCGACCCAGGCCCTGCTGGTCGCCTGCCGGGTGATGGACCTGCTCGGCCTGCCGCGCGCGAACATCCTGGGCTTCACCATGCCGGGGTTCGCCACATCAGACCGCACGAAGGCCAATGCCTGGACCCTGATGAAGACCCTTGGGGTGACCGGCGCCGAGCTCGATATCCGCCCGGCCGCCCGTCAGATGCTCGCGGACCTGGAGCACCCCTTCGCCGCCGGCGAGCCGGTCTATGACGTGACCTTCGAGAACGTCCAGGCCGGGCTGCGCACCGACTATCTGTTCCGCATCGCCAACCAGCGGGGCGGGCTGGTGGTCGGAACCGGGGACCTGTCGGAGCTCGCGCTCGGCTGGTGCACCTACGGCGTCGGCGACCACATGAGCCACTACAATCCCAACAGCTCTGTGCCCAAGACGTTGATTCAGCACCTGATCCGGTTCGTGGTCGGCTCCGGCGAGGTCGGCGCGGCGGGCGAGGCGGTGCTGCGCGATATCCTCGCCACCGAGATATCGCCGGAACTGGTGCCCGCCGACGCGGGCGGCAAGACCCAGGCCACCGAGGACTTCGTCGGACCCTATGCGCTGCAGGACTTCAACCTGTTCCATCTGACCCGCTACGGCATGGCCCCCTCGAAGATCGCCTGGCTGGCCGCTTGCGCCTGGGGCGACGTCGAGCGCGGCGCCTGGCCCTCTGCCGTGCCGGCGTCCGAGCGCCGCGCCTATTCCGCCGGTGAGATAAAGGGCTGGCTTCGTCTGTTCCTGACCCGCTTTTTCGCCAATCAGTTCAAGCGTTCCGCTGTTCCGAACGGTCCGAAGATATCCTCGGGCGGCGCCTTGTCTCCCCGCGGAGACTGGCGCATGCCGTCCGACGCCCGCGTTGACGCCTGGCTTGCGGAGCTCGAGGCCAACGCGCCGGACTGAGCTGCTGATGCAACCCCGCCACACAGGCGAACAACGCGCGCTCCTGCGCTGGCAAATCTCGCGGAGGTGGCGTATGGTCGCAGTTGCAGGCGACTGCACGGGCTATGACCGTCGTGACGGTGCGGAACCAATTCGGTTTCGGGGCGTTTGGGGGGTCGGCCGTAGCGTGGAAGCGGATGGTGGGGATGGCCCGGAGAGCTCGGAGAGCTCGGGTCGACTCGGTCGTCTGGTTTCATGGTGCGAAGCCTGGAAGGTCGGCGCCGGCTGTTCGGCGTGGTCTAACACTTGAGCGAGGGGCTCACCGTGAACAAAAAAGCATTGATGCTGGGGAGCGTGCTCGCTGCGCTCGCCTTTGCGCCGCAGGCCATGGCCGAGCCCGATCAGGGTTGGTACGGCGCGTTTGACCTGGGCTACCACTGGCCCGACGACGTCGCCATCAGGACGGCGCCGCCGCC
Source organism: Caulobacter sp. (assembly GCA_030652755.1). GTDB lineage: Bacteria > Pseudomonadota > Alphaproteobacteria > Caulobacterales > Caulobacteraceae > Caulobacter. The sequence continues at coordinate 57,085 of JAUSPV010000094.1, forward strand.
GTCGGTGCCGGTTCAGGCTCCGTACACGTTCAACTTCGTTCCTGAAGACGACATCGCCGGTTTCGCCCGCCTCGGCTACCGCCTGACGCCGAACTGGCGCCTGGAACTGGAAGCCGGCGCCCGCGCCGGTGACATCGAAAGCGTGACCGGCGATCCCGCCCGCGCGCTGCCGAACAACCTTTGCAGCACCTCCAGCGTCCTGCCGGCCTGCGCCGCGCCGGAAGGGTCCCTTCAGGCCTACACCCTGATGGCCAACCTGATCTGGGACTTCATGCCGGACTCGACGCTGAACCCCTTCGTGGGCTTCGGCATCGGCGTCGCCGAACTGGACCTGCAGCTGGCCGCTCGCGCCAACTCGGGCAACATGTCGATCGGCATCGACGACAAAGACCAGGTGTTCGCCTATCAGTGGCTGGCCGGTCTGTCGTGGGAAGCCACCGATCGTCTGAACGTCGATGTGACCTACCGCTACCTGAACACCGCCTCGGCCGACTGGGGCCCGGCGACCAACACCGCGGCCGCCTTCAACCCGGGCGTCTTCAGCGGCGAGTACACCGATCACGCCCTGACCTTCGGTCTGCGTTACGCGTTCGGCCAGGAAGCGGCTCCGCCGCCCCCGCCGCCGCCCCCGCCGCCGCCGCCTCCCCCGCCGCCTCCGCCGCCCCCGCCGCCTCCGCCGCCGGTGCAGTACGAAGCGCGTGAATTCATCGTCTACTTCCCGTTCGATCAGTACGTCCTGACGCCGGAAGCCCAGACGGTGGTTTCGGAAGCGGCCCAGTACGCCAACGCGGGCGGCGCCAGCCGTGTCGTCGTCGTCGGCCACACCGACAGCTCCGGCTCCCCGGCGTACAACGTCCGCCTGTCGGAACGTCGCGCCAAGGCCGTCGCTGACGCCCTGGTGGGTCAAGGCGTCAACGCCGGCGCCCTGTCGGTCGACTGGAAGGGTGAAGCCCAACTCGCGGTCGCCACGGGCGACGGCGTCAAGGAACCCCTGAACCGCCGCTCGACGATCTCGATCAACTTCTGATCCTGATCTGACGCGACAAACCTAAGCGAGGGGCCGGTGGAAACACCGGCCCCTTTGCTGTGGCGGGGACATGCACTTCAGT
>JAUSPV010000099.1 GCA_030652755.1 Caulobacter sp.
CTTCGCGGAGCGCTTTGGGTTTCTCCAGTTCGCACGTTCACACACACAGACTTCCGGGGCGAACCCGGAGCGCTCCGCACCACCTCCCCAACCTTCAGGGCAAACCCCGTGAGGCGGCGAAGCCGTGTCACGACACGGGAGACGCGAAATGAGCAAGCCCAGACGCCGCCGCCACCAGCCCGAGATGCTCTCGCCGGAAGAGCTGGCGGCGTACGCCTACCACTCCCGTCCCGACGTGCTGGAAGCCAAGCATCGGCATATCGACGAAAGGCTGGCGCTACTAAAGGCCTGGGAGGAGGCCGAGGCGGCCGCGTCGCGAGGGACGCAGGACGCGAAAGCCGATGGGGACACGCACTGAAGTGCATGTCCCCGAGCCCCTAGTACCCGCCGATGACCGGCAGGATCTCGCCGGTGATGTAGCTGGAGAGCTGGGGCGAGGCGAGGAAGACGTAGGCGGGCGCGATCTCCTCGGGCTGGGCGGGGCGGCCCATCTTCGCCTTGGCGCCGAACTCCGCCACGTCCTCGGCCTGTTTGTCGCTGGGGTTCAACGGCGTCCACACCGGGCCGGGGGCGACGCAGTTCACCCGGATGCCCTTCTCGAGCAGGTTGCCGGACAGGGCGCGGGTGAAGGCGTGGATGCCGCCCTTGGTCATGCTGTAGTCGACCAGTTCCTTGCTGCCGTCGATGCCGGTGATCGAGCCGGTGTTGATGATCGCCGACCCCGGCTTCAGGTGGGGCACGGCCGCCTGGGCCATGTGGAAATAGCCGTAGAGGTTGGTCTTCAGCGTCTCGTCGAAGTGTTCCTCGGTCAGGTCCTCGAAGGCGACGGTATGGATCTGGAAGGCGGCGTTGTTGACCAGGATGTCCAGCCGCCCGAACGCCTTCACGACCTTCGCCACCGCGTCGAAGCAGAATTTGCGGTCCCTCACGTCGCCGGCGATGACCAGGCACTTGCGCCCCTCGGCCTCCACGGCGCGCTTTGTCTCGGCCGCGTCCTCGTCCTCGTCCAGATGCAGGACGGCGACGTCAGCGCCCTCCCGGGCGTAGAGGACCGCCACCGCCCGGCCGATGCCGCTGTCGCCGCCGGTGATGATCGCCGCCTTGCCTTTCAGCTTGTTCGAACCCTCGTAGTAGGGGGCGTCGTACATCGGCTGCAGTTCGAGTTCGGCCTCGGAGCCCGGTTTGTCGATATGCTGGGCGGGCAGGGGCGGAACCGGGTAGTCCCGGGCCCCCGCCTGCATGGCGAAGGAGCGCGCCTCGCCCGCCGCCTCGCCGGCCTTGGCGTCAGTGTCGTCGACCTGATCCTGGATCTTCCGCTGCCTGTCGGCCGTCTTGCCGGCGGCTTGTCCGGCGGTCGTCATCGCCTCAGCCCTTTTTCTTGAAGGAGTCGCCGATCTCGTCCGGCGGGACGTCGTCGGGACCGGGACGGGTGCGGGCGGACTTGCCGATCTCCGTGATCTTCTGATCGGAAGTCTGCCCGTCGCGGCGGCCAGGCGGCAGGGCCTCGTTGGCCTCCCGCCCGGCGCTTTGCTTGTCGTCGTCAGACATGACCGCGGCCCTTCAGGTCAGCCGCGGGCGCGCGGTTCGTCGGTCGCCGGACGACCGCCCGCCTCGTCCTCGACCACATCGCCCTCGACCATGTCGTGGCCGGTGAAGGTGCGGGTCTCCGGCGCGGGCAGACCCTGCGCCTCGAACTGGGCGGTCAGGGCTTCCTTGCGGGCCCGCATGCGGTCGCCCAGCGCGTCCATGTCCAGGCCCGCCTTGCGCGCCTGGGAGAACATGCCCTCGACGCGCTTCTCCTCCTCCTCGACGTGGTGCTCGATCTGCTCGCTGAGCACCTTGACCTTGGCGTCGTAGAACTCCTCGTCCGGCGCGCTGGCCAGCAGTTCGGCGATCAGCACCTTGGCGCCGTCGTGCTCGACATAGGCCTCGGAAAGCAGGTCTTCCTCGATGGCGCCCTTGCAGGCGGGATAGAAGATTTCTTCCTCGATGATGGTGTGGACGGTCAGCTCGGTGCAGATCTGCTGGACCAGCTTCTGCTTGCGGTCGGCGCCCTTCGCGTTCTCGAAGCTGGCGAACAGCTCCTCGACCGTGCGGTGGTCAGCCTTCAGCAGGGCGATGGCGTCCTGGGTTTGCGGCGTGTCGGCCATGATGTGGTCTCCCTCGGCACGGGCTGTGCTGGCGGGAAAAGACGTGAGTCCGGCGGCTGGTTCCGTGCGAACGGTTCTCAGCTTTTGCGGTGTCGGATGGTCGACAAAGCGTTGGGGACGTTGTGGTTTTGGCGGAGCTGTTCGCTAAACGGCGTGGTGAGGGACAGACACCGGCAGGTGTCTGTCCCTGAGCTGCTAGCCTCGTCCGGACGTCGGGATGTCCTTGAACGCCACGTCCTTGTCGACGCGGATGTCGCCGGGCAGGCCCAGCACGCGTTCGGCGATGATGTTGCGCAGGATCTCGTCGGTGCCGCCTTCGACGCGGGTGGCGGGGCTGCGCAACAGCATCTGCTGGAAGCGGGCGCCGGCCGCGGCGATCTCCGGATCGGAGACCACGCCGCCCTGGCCCTGCAGGTCCAGCGCGAACATCGCCAGCTCCTGCATCGTCGCGCCGGCCACCAGCTTGCCGATCGAGTTCTCCGGCCCCGGGGTCTCGCCCTTGGAGAGGGCGGAGATGGCCCGCATGCCGGTGTACTTCAGGCCGCTGGCCTTGACCGCGTACTGCGCCAGCCGCGAGCGGACGGACCTGTCCTCGATGGCCAGGCCGTCCTCGGTCTGCAGGTTCATGCAGAAGTCGAACAGCTCCGGGAAGCCGGTGGGCATGCCCGAGCCGATGGACAGGCGCTCGTTCATCAGGGTGGTCAGCGACACCTTCCAGCCGTCGCCGACGGCGCCCAGCCGCTGGCTGTCGGGGATGCGGACGTCGGTGAAATAGACCTCGTTGAAGCCCGACTGGCCGTTGGCCTGCTTGATCGGGCGCACGTCGATGCCCGGCGACTTCATGTCGATCCAGAACATGGTCAGGCCCTTGTGCTTGGCCACGTTCGGGTCGGTGCGGGTGATGACGATGCCGTAGTCGCTGTGCTGGGCGCCGCTGGTCCAGATCTTCTGGCCGTTGATGATCCAGTCGCCGGAGCCGTCCGTGGCGGGAATCGCCGCCGTGCGCAGGCCGGCCAGGTCCGAGCCGCCGGCCGGTTCGCTGAACAGCTGGCACCAGATGTGCTCACCGGACGCCAGCGGCGGCAGCAGACGCTGTTTGGTCTCCTCGTCGGCCCAGGCCATGACCGTCGGACCGCACATGCCGTGGCCGATGATGAACAGGCCGCTGAGCGCGCCGTAGACGCCCTCTTCCTGGCCCCAGATCACCCGTTCGATCGGCGTGGCGCCGCGGCCGCCGTACTCTTTGGGCCAGTGCAGGCACGCCCAGCCGGCGTCGGCCTTCTTCTTCTGCCAGGCCTTGGCGACCTGGATCGGGTCGACGCTCTTGAGACCGTTGTTGCCGAACCCGCCGCCCTTCAGCTCGGCTTCGAGTTCCTTGGGGGCGTTGGCCTGGATCCAGTCGCGGGCGACGGCGCGGAAGGCGGCTTCTTCAGATGTATCGTCGAAGTTCATGATCTTGCTCCGAAATCAGGCCGCGGCCGGGGCGTCGTTGCGCTGGCGCAGGCGGTCGATCAGCAGGTCTTCCCAGGTCGATTGCGAGCCCAGCGCCAGGGCCAGACCGTTGCTGCGGCGATAGAACAGGTGGCAGTCGAAGGCCCAGGTGAAGCCCATGCCGCCGTGCACCTGGATGTTGTTCTTGGCGCAGTGCTGGAAGGACTGGGTGGCCGAGACCCGCGCCGTCGCCGCCGCCACCGGCAGCTCCGCCGAGCCGGTCGAAAGCGCCCAGGCGCCATAGTAGGCGTTGGAGCGCGCCAGGGTGGCCGAGACGTACATGTCGGCCAGCAGGTGCTTCACCGCCTGGAACGAGCCGATGGGTCGGCCGAACGCCATGCGGTCCAGCGCATAGTCGCGGCCCATCTCCAGCGCGCGGTCGCTGCCGCCGACCTGTTCGAAGGCGACCAGCACCGCGGCGTGGTCGAGAACCTCCGACGCCAGCCGCCAGCCGTCGCCGGCGACGCCCAGCAGCTGGGCCGGGGCGTCCTTGAAGGTGAGGGCGGCCTGGCCGCGGGTCGGGTCGATGCTGTCGAGCGTCTCGCGGCTCACGCCCGGGCCGCTGAGCTCGACCAGGTAGAGCGAGACCTTGCCGGCCTCGCGGGCCGCCACGATCGCCACGTCGGCGATGTCGCCGTCCGCCACCGGCGACTTCACGCCGCTGAGCTTGCCGCCGGACACCGTCGCCTTGATCGACTTTTCGGTCGCCCGACCCATGCCCTCGGCCAGGGCCATCGTGCCGATCGCCTCGCCGGAGGCCAGCTTCGGCAGCCAGGCCTGCTTCTGCTCCTCGGAGCCCGCCAGCATCAGCGCCTCGGCGGCCTGATAGATGGAGGAGGTCATCGGGACGGGCGCGAGGGCGCGGCCCAGCTCCTCGGCGATCACGCACAGCTCCAGATGGCCAAGACCCACGCCGCCGTAGGCCTCCGGAATGGCGGCGCCCAGGAAGCCCATCTCGGCCAGCCCCTTCCAGAGCTCGGCGTCAAAGGATTGCTCGCCCTCGAGCACCGCCCGCACGGCGGCGGGGCTGCAGCGGTCGGCGAGGAAGCGCCGGGCCTGGTCGCGCAGCTGCTTCTGGTCGTCGGAGAAGTCGAAATTCACGTGAGGCCTCCCGTCGCCGGCGCGGCTCGCCGGTCTGTCGTGACTCACGTTGGACGCCCTCACGCGGGGTTAGCCAAGCGCGATCACGCCGGATCGCGGCCGGCTTGCCCGATCGGAACACGCCGGTATGCTGGCGACCTGTCAGCGGCGGGGCCAATGGAGGGGAGCATGAAGGCCTATCTCGTGCTCGACTTCGAAGTCCGCGACCTCGCCGGCTTCATGCCGTACGTCGCGGCGATCCCGGCGCATATCGCCAGGCACGGCGGTCGCTACATCGTCCAGGGCGCTCAGCCCACGGTGATGGAGGGCGACTGGAATCCGCCGCGCCTGGTGATCCTTGAGTTTCCCGAGCGCGCCAACGCCGAAGCCTTTCTGGGCGATCCGGACATCCAGGACCTGTTCAAGGTCCGGCATGACACAACGACGAGCCGGCTCGTGCTCGTCGACGGCTGCACCTAGGTTTCAAGCCAGAAAGGCTCAGCGCATGATCACTGTGTTTGGCGGACAGACCTCGCGATCATTGCGGGTCGTGTGGCTGGTGGAGGAGATGCACCTGCCATACCGCGTGCGGCAGGTGGACATGCTGGCCGAAGTCCCTGACGCGGAGTTCCTGGCGGTGAACCCCGCCTACTACATCCCGGCGATCCGGGACGGCGACGTCACCATGGTCGAGTCGATCGCCATCATGGAATACCTGATGGCCCGCTATGGCCCGACACCGCTCGCGCCGGCGCCCGACGATCCCGCCTTTACGGCTTACCAGCAGTTCCTGCACCTGGGCGAAGCGGGGCTTGCGACCCTGTTGATGGTGCCCGTGGTCAGCCGGTTCCTGGCGCCGGAGGCGGAGCAGGACAACTGGGGCGCCCGCCAGGCGCTGTTCTGGGCCGGCAAGCGGCGGACGCTCGTCCAGCGGCAGCTGGAGCGGTCGACCTGGATCGCCGGCGAGACCTTCACCGCGGCCGACATCTCCATCACCTACGCGCTGGAGTTCGGACGACGGCAGGGCGTGTTCACGCTCGACGAGGCCGAAACCGCCTATCTCGACCGCACCATGGGCCGGGAGGCCTACCGGCGGGCGCTGGCCAACTCCATGCCCGCGGTGGACACGGTCGGCGGATGACGCCAGGTAGGCGATCATGACCATCGAAAACGAAGACCAGCTCGACAGGCTGCGCACCGTCGGCAGGCTCGTGGCCCGCACGCTGGACGCCATGGGCAAGGCGTTGGAGCCGGGCATCACCACCCGGGAGCTCGACGATCTCGGCCGCGCCATGCTGGAGGCGGAGGGCGCGCGGTCGGCCCCGGAGCTGACCTACAACTTCCCCGGCGCGACCTGCATCTCGGTCGGGCCCGACTGCGCCCACGGCATCCCGGGCGACACCGTCATCAAGGCCGGCGATCTGGTCAACATCGATGTCTCGGCCGAGCTGGACGGCTACTTTGGCGACACGGGCGCCAGCTTCGCCGTGCCGCCGGTCACCAAACGCATCGAACGCCTGTGCCGCGATGGTCGCCGCGCCATGTGGGCGGGGATCCGGTCGGTGAAGCCGGGCGGCCGGCTGAACGAGATCGGCCGCTCTATCGAGGCGTTTGCTGACAGGAACGGCTACAGCCTGGTCCGCAACCTCGCCAGCCACGGCGTCGGCCGCTCGTTGCACGACGAGCCCGGCGAGATCCCGACCTGGTACGAACCGCGCGACCGCCGCACCATCCCCGAGGGCCTGGTCTTCACCATCGAACCCTTCCTGTCGCTGGGCGGTGACTGGGTCGAGGAGCTGGACGACGGATGGACGCTGCGCCCGGAAGGCCGCCAGCCTACGGTGCAGTACGAGCACACGCTGGTCGCCACTCGCAACGGGCCGGTGATCCTGACGTTGACCTGATCCGCCCCGACGCCCGCGGCGGGCGCCGGGGTGGCATGTCGAGGCTTGCCGGGCTAACCCCCTCCCATGGCGAAGAAACAAGCTCCTGAATTCGAGATCGAGGTCGGCGGAGAGCCCTATGTCTGGCGCCTTCAGCGCCAGCCGCAGTGGTCCAGCGACACCCGGGGCTGGCAAGGCATGGCGCTGGCCGTGCGCCACGCTGAAGGCCAGCGCGAGGCGGTGGTCGAGTTCCCGGCCGGCCGCCAGCCCGCCTACGGCCTGCCGATGCTGAAGCCCGCGCAGATCAAGCCGGAGCTGGTGGCCCGGGCCATCGCCTCGGCCATCGAGGCCGGCTGGGACCCGCTGTCGCGCGGCAAGACGGTCGCCATCGTGGTGGACGCCGACGGCGGCTGACGGCGCGGGTCGCCGGCATGACCCTGTAGGGAGCGCCAGCCTGACGACATTTGCGCCAAACGTAGAGCCTAGTAGAGACTCATCTTTGGTGGGCCGTTTTTGTAGATCGGCTGCAAAGGCTGCCAATCACCGCCGTGAGTAATCTGCTGGATGCTGGCCCGATTGCGGCGCGCCCACGAGTTTAGAAGCTGTGCGAGAAACTGAAGGTCAGCGTCGGGAGGGGCGGGATCGCGACAGATCAGTAGCTGCGGAAATCCCCTCTGCCCGTTTGGCATTGGTATATAGACTGCTTCGATCGATGCCCAGATGTAGTCAACGTTACGGTATGCTTCAGCATTCTCTAGGAACGCTCGGATCGTCGAGAAGCCAAAGTTCGCCGCATCAATCATCTCCTCGTTCTCGTTCATGATGATCGCGAGCCCGGCGGCGCTTGGAAGTGACAACCTCTCCTTGATCGCGCCGATCTGGTCGCTGGCCTTCTTGAGATTGTCGCGCACTTTCCGGCTGCTGATATCGTGGATGGCCCTCAGCACGTCATCTCGATCCGGCAACCCGTCGAGAACGGCACTCGCGCCCATCCGTCCGTAGACGATTGGCGCGGCTGGGGCGGAGAAGCGACGCTGCAATTGGCGCTGAACGCGGTCGCGAGGGTCGCCGTTCAACGTCTTCAGTTCTGCGACTATGCGCCGCTCGCCGAGCAGATAGTCAGCTTTGATCTCTGAGCCATTGATTTGGCTAAACTCAGGCCCATCAAGGGACTCAGTCTGCGCTTCAGCCTCAAGAAGCGCCTTTATGCGCGTCTCCAGATCGTTGGTTGCGTCCGCCTGAGGTGAAACAGCGAACGCAAGGACAAGGGGCTCGGGCGCGGACATGACATCCTCATAGATCGCCAACCGATGACGAAGTGCACAGCTATTTCGCGGGCGAGACGACCGCACGCTTACAGGCGAGATATAGGCTGCAAGCTGCGATCACGGTAGCCAAGCCCCAGCGCAGCTCATGCATGTCACCAATCGTCCTGTTGCCTGACGCTGGGTCGCGGGCGCCAGATGGCGGTCAACGACAGGACGCACAGGGAAACGCCGGCATGGATCTGGGACTCAAGGGCAAGACCATCTTCGTAGCCGGGGCCAGCCGGGGCATCGGCCTTGGCATCGTCGAGGCCTGTCTGGCGGAGGGCGCGAAGGTCGCCATCACCGCCCGGGGCGCCGAGGCGCTGGAGGAGACCCGCCAGGACCTGGCCGCGCGCTATGGGGCCGAGAACCTCTGGGCCATGGCCGGCGATCTGCGCGACACCGCCACCATCGAGAAGGCGCTGGCCGGGACGGAAGAGGCCCTGGGTCCCATCCACGGCGCGGTGGCCAACGTCGGCCTGCATCCGTGCCCGCCGGGGGCCGAGGTCGATGACGAGACCTGGGACGCCGGCTTTTCGCAGAACCTCGGCTCGGCATGGCGCCTGGCGCGCGGCGCGTACCGTCGGATGGAGCCCCGCCGCTCGGGCTCGATCCTGTTCATCAGCTCCATCGCCGGCCTGGGCGCGCTCGGCACGCCGATGACCTACGGCACCGCCAAGGCGGCGATGAACCACATGGCCAAGGAGCTGGCGAAGATCACCGGCCCGGCCAACGTGCGGGTCAACGCCATCGCTCCGGGCAACATCATCTTCCCGGGCGGCAGCTGGCAGGAGCGGATGGACGGCCCGCGCGCCGCGAACTGGCAGCGCTGGATCGACCGCGAGGTGCCGATGAAGCGCTACGGCCTGCCCGAGGAGATCGGCACGGTCGCGGCCTTCCTGATGAGCGACCGGGCCAGCTTCGTGCACGGCGCCATCGTCCCCGTCGACGGAGGTCAGACCCGGTGAGCGTTCTTCAAGCCAGCCAGCCCTATGAGCACCTGGAAATCCGCCACGAGGGCGACGTCATCTGGGCGACGATGAACCGGCCCGACAGCCTCAATGCGCTGAACCGCAGGCTGGTCGCCGAGCTGCGCGACTTCTTCGTCGGCCTCTACTGGCGTCGCGACGTGCGGGTGGTGGTGCTGAGCGGAGCGGGCAGGGCGTTCAGCGCCGGCCTCGACCTGAAGGAACGCAGCGACGGCAACAGCCAGCGCAGCATCGGCGCCGGCCTCGACGCCCAGCGCAGCATCAGCGAGATCGTCATCGCCATGCGCCGCTGTCCCCAGCCGATCATCGCCTGCGTCGACGGCGCGGCCAGCGGCGGCGGCTTCGCCCTGGCCCTGGCCAGCGACGTGCGGATCGCCACGCCGCGCACCCGCATGAACGCCGCCTTCATCCGCATCGGCCTGTCGGCGAATGACATCGGCGTCAGCTATTTCCTGCCGCGCATGGTCGGCAGCTCGGTGGCGGCCGAATACATGCTGACCGGCCGCTTCATCGACGCCGAGCGGGCCTATCAGCTGGGCCTGGTCAGCCGCGTCGTCGAGCCGCAGGCCATCGAGGCCGAAGCGGCGAGCTTCGTGAAGGACATGCTGCACGCCACGCCGCTGGGCTTGCGGCTGACCAAGGAGGCGCTGAACCACGCCATCGACGCCGGCGGGCTGGAGGCGACCATCGCCATGGAGGACCGCAACCAGATCCTGGCCAGCAGCGACGGTGACTTCGCCGAGGGCGTGCGGGCCTTCCTGGAGAAGCGCGAGCCCGACTACAGCAAGCGGGAAGGGTAGGGCGCGCCGCTGTTTTCGTCGCCGGAAGGCCCGCAGCGACATCGCCCGGGCCTTGTGCGGCGGCGGGAGCGGCGCATTTTCGCCCCTCCGGCGTATTTTCGCTCGCCTCCGCCTCCGATCTGTGCGACAAGGGTTCATCAAATATCGACTTGGTTCGGTTGCTCTCCTTGCTTGCTCTTCGGATCGAGCTCCCGAGTCTGACGTGATCCTTTCCGACAATTTGATCGAGTGTCCACGTTGGACGCCCGCACTTTCGACACCGGAAAGGTGATCTCAATGGCTACCGGCACTGTTAAGTGGTTCAACGGAACCAAGGGCTTCGGCTTCATCCAACCTGACGACGGCGGCGCCGATGTGTTCGTGCACATCTCGGCCGTTGAACGCGCTGGCATGCGCTCGCTCGACGAAGGCCAGAAGGTCTCGTTCGAACTGGAACGCGATCAGCGCAGCGGCAAGATGTCCGCCGGCCAGCTGCAAGCGGTCTAGCACTATCGTGGCGGCCGGTCCGGGACTCCCGGGCCGGCCGTTGCTCTTACGAAAGTCTACATGAACGAATTCCAGAAGACCGGCTTCGCCGAAAGGCTGAAGACGGCGGCGGAGGCCCGCCAGGCGCTTGTCGCCAAACTGAAGCCCAAGCCCACCGTCACCGATCCCCAGTTTGAAGACCGCGCCGCGCGCCGGGAAGCCGAACTGGCCCAGGTCCGGGCTGATCGGGCCGAGGCCCGCGCCGCCGCCAAACAGGCGGTCGCCGACAGCGAAGCCGCCGCCCTCGAGGCCGCCGCCGCGCTGGAAGCCGAGGCCCTTGAGGCCAAGCGTGGCGAGCGCAAGGAGCGCAAGCAACTCACCAAGGTCGAGCAGAAGGCCAAGCGCGACGCGCGCTATGCCGCCCGCAAGGCCCGTTAATCCAGGAGAGACCATGGCCCGCGCCCCGAACTACAATTTCGAACGCCAGGAACGCGACCGTCAGAAGGCGATCAAGGCGGCCCAGAAGGCTGCCGCCAAGCAGGAGGCGAAGGAACGCGCCGCCGCCGCCAACCCGCCCACGGACACCAACGGCCAGTAGGCCCGGTTTCTCGCGGAAAGGTCCCGGCGCGGTGCGTCAGGCGACCTCGAAGCCCTCGTAGTCCTTCGCCGCCACCGCATCGATGCGGACTTTGTAGCCCTCGCCGACGTAGGGCATGAAGACGCGCGGCTTCCCCGGGACATTGGCCCCGATGTACCAGCTGGCGGCGCGCGGATAGAGCGTCTTGTCGGCTTCCTCGTTGACGTGTTCGACCCAGGCGTCCTGCGCCTCGACTGTCGCCTCGATGGCGCTCGCCTGGCGGGCCTGAACATGGCCGATGGCGTCGGCGATCCAGTCGACGTGGAACTCGATCGACATCAGCATGTTGGACAGCACCGAGGGGCTGCCCGGACCGGTGACCGTGAACAGGTTGGGGAAGCCCGCCACCATCAGGCCCAGATAGGTCCGCGGCCCTTCGGCCCAGACCGCGTTCAGCGCCTTGCCGCCCCGGCCACGGATATCGATCCGCGACAGGGCGCCGGTCATGGCGTCAAAGCCGATGGCGTAGACGATGATGTCGGCCGGATACTCGCCGTCGGTGGTCTTCACGCCGGTGCGGGTGATGGCCTCGATCGCCGTCTCGCGAAGGTCGATCAGGCTGACGTTGTCGCGGTTGAAGGTCTCGAAATAGTCGGTGTCGACACAGGCCCGCTTGGCGGCCAGGGGGAAGTCGCGCGGAGTCAGCTTCTCGGCCAGGGCCGGGTCCTTGACGATCTCGCGGATCTTGCCGCGCACGTACTCGCAGGCGGCCTCGTTGATGCGCTCGTCCTTCACCAGGTTGGGGATCTGGGCGCAGGCGACCAGGCCCCAGCCGCTCCACAGGCCCTCGACCAGCTGCGCCAGCTCCGTGTCGTTGGGGATCCAGTCGGGCGGCGGCATCGGAATGCCGGGCTCGCCGGCCTTCACCATCCGCAGGAACTCGGGAAAGGCCTCATGGAAGGCGGCCACCTCCTCGTCGGCCAGCGGCGTGTTGACCGCTGGCAGGCTGAAGTTGGGCGTCCGCTGGAAGACGGTGACATGCGCCGCCTCGGCGGCGATGTGGGGCAGGGACTGGATGGCGGACGAGCCGGTGCCGATGACGGCGACGCGCTTGCCCTTGAAGTCGACGCCCTCGTGGGGCCAGAGCCCCGTCACATAGCTTTCGCCCTGGAAGCTATCGGCGCCAGGCAGATCCGCGCCGCGCGGCACGGAGAGACAGCCGGTGGCCATGATGCAGAAGCGGGCGTCGATGACGTCGCCGGCGTCGGTGCGGACGGTCCAGCGGCGGCTTGCCTCGTCGAACACCGCCGAGGTCACCTTCGTCTCGAACGCGAAGTCGCGGCGCAGGTCATAGCGGTCGGCGACATGCTCGGCGTAGGACAGGATCTCCGGCTGGGTGGCGTACTTCTCGCTCCACCGCCAGCCGAGCCGGACCTCGTCGGACCAGGTATAGGAATAGAGCAGGCTCGGGATGTCGCAACGCGCGCCCGGATAGCGGTTCCAGTACCAGGTGCCGCCGACGTCCTTGCCGGCCTCGAAGCCCTGCACCGACAGGCCAGCCTCACGCAGCCGCTGGACCATGTAGAGGCCGGCGAAACCGGCCCCCACGACGACGGCGTCGACCGAGCCTTTGCGAGGCGTCCCGGACGCCGCCAGTTCCACGTTCGTCATCCTGATGCTCCGACTGCTTCCAACCCGTCCGCGCCTTGTGGCGACGCGTGATCCGCCGCGCAGGATGGGCCCGCTGACCCAGCGAAAGCAAAGGGGATTGTTCGCCGCTCAGAGCTCGAGGACGTCGTGGGTGTCGGTGGCCCGGCGCCAGGGTCCGCGAAACCCGGCCCGCTCGCCCCGCCGACGGTCCGGCCCGAAGTAGCCCTCCAGCCGGACGAAGGGCCGGGGGCGCAGGATCACCGCCTCCAGCCGCTGCAGGATGGCCGCGGCCGTGACCGGCTTGCTGAGGAACTCGTTGACGCCCAGGTCGCGGGCGGCGGTCAGGCGCTTGAGATCGCTGTGTCCGGTCAGCATGATGATCGGGGTGAAGCTCGCGGGTCCTTCGAGCTCGCGCACCGTCCGCAGGAACGTGAGCCCATTTATCACCGGCATCTCGTAGTCGACATAGATCACGTCGATCGAGCGCCGCCGCAGCGTATCCACGCCATGCCGGCCGTCCGGAGCGTAGTGCAGCCGCCGGCAACCGACCGCCGTCAGCACGCTGCCGACGATCGTTCGCATCTGGGCGTTGTCATCGACAATCAGGATGTCGAGCTCGCCAAGGCCTTGGGTGGTCAGCACGGACAGCGGCGGCTCCAGGGGTGGGAGGAAGGCGGGGCAAAAGGCGAAGGGGGGCGTTTATCTAGTGCGGGCGGCGTCTGCGTCAATACGCGCTTACCCATTGCAGGTAATAGCCTTTTTGACCGCGAACCGCGTCGCCTCGCATTGCCGGGCGGGACGCCCTCCAGCTAACATCGCCCGATGAACGATGCGATTCGAGAGCCGCTGGAGAGCGACCGACAGGCTGCCGACTCCGTCGCCCGCCTGGCTCAACGCGCGACGGTCCAGTTTTTTCTCGACACGGCCGAACTACTGTCGCGGGCGATCGACGCCGACACCGTGCGGGGCCTGATCTTCCTCGGAATCGTCTCCGCCAACACGCGGCATCTGAGTCCTGGCAGTCCGGAGGGCCAGGCCTATGCCGCGAAGGCCGACGTCGCGCCGGACTCCGTCAAGCGCGGCATCAGCGTCCACGCCCTGTCCCACCAGGTGAACCTGCCCTACGAGACCACGCGCCGGCATGTGCAGAGGCTGATCACCGAGGGGCTCTGCGAACGCCGCGCCGACGGCATCATCGTGCGGGCCGCGGCGCTGTCGAACCCGGGCATGATGCGGATCCTCGACCGCAACCTCGCCAACGTCTTCAAGTTCATCGACGCGCTCGAGGACGGCGGCGTTCTGGCGATCCGCCGGGCGCGCGGGGCCTGAGGGATCGAGCGGCGGTGGTGGCGGAAGCGGTGGGATTCGAACCCACGGACGGCTTGCACCGTCGCTGGTTTTCAAGACCAGTGCCTTAAACCACTCGGCCACACTTCCGTTCAGGCCGGGCTTCTAGCCTGACATGGCGGGAGAGGGAACCTCGCCGGCGTCCCTTAACCACGTCGAAAACCCTTGGCGCGATACTGGCGACCTCGATCACGGATGAGGCCGAGCGCGGATGCGTCCCGACGCCTGGGTGAAATCGCTGCCTGTCCTGCTGGCCTGCGCCGCCGTCACGGCCTGCGCCACGCCGCGCTACGCCACCGAGAAGCGGCCGACGGCCGTCGCCGCCAAGCCCGGCGCGCGGGTCCCGGCAACCATGCGGCCCTATCAGATCAAGGGGGTCTGGTACACGCCGCGCCACGACCCGGACTACGACGAGAAGGGCGTCGCCAGCTGGTACGGCGAGCAGTTCCACAACCGCAACACCGCCAATGGCGAGGTGTTCGACATGGATCTGATCACCGCCGCCCACAAGACGCTTCCGCTGCCGTCGATCGTCGAGGTGACCGATCTCGATACCGGCAAGAAGCTCAAGGTGCGGGTCAACGACCGCGGGCCCTTTGTCGCGGGCCGGATCATCGACCTGTCGAAGGGCGCGGCCAAGAAGCTGGGCATCTACCAGCGGGGCGTGGCGCGGGTCCGCGTGCGCTACATCGGCCCGGGCTGACCCTGCCCTTGAGATAGCGCCTTTCGCGTTCTGGACATCACCGCCGTTCCGCGCGAGGACGGGGCGTGACCAGAGGCATTTTCATCACCTTCGAAGGCGGGGAGGGGGCGGGCAAGTCCACCCAGATCCGCCGCCTGGCCGACCGCCTGCGGGCCGGCGCGCGGGACGTCGTCCTGACGCGTGAGCCGGGCGGCTCTCCGGGCGCCGAATCGATCCGCGAGCTGCTGCTCAACGGCGAGACCGACCGCTGGTCGCCGCTGACCGAGGCCCTGCTGATGAACGCCGCGCGACGGGACCATATCGAACGGGTCATCGCCCCGGCCCTGGCCCGGGGCGCGGTGGTGCTGTGCGACCGATTCGCCGACTCGACCCGCGCCTATCAGGGGGCCGGCGGTGCGGTGGACCGGGCGGTCATCGCCCAGCTGGAGGCCGCCGTGGTCGGGGAGGTGCGACCCGACCTGACCCTGATCTTCGACCTGCCGGTGACCGAAGGCCTGCGCCGCGCGCTATCCCGCAACGGGGGCGAGGAGCGGTTCGAGGCCAAGGGCGCGGCCTTCCACGAACGGCTGCGCGCCGCCTACCTGGAGATCGCCGAGGCCGAGCCGGAGCGCTGCGTCGTCATCGACGCCATAGCCTCGCTGGAGGACGTAGAGACGGCCGTCGCCGCCGCGGTCGAGCCCCGGCTGGAGCGCCAGCATGGCTGACGTCGCCGCCCCGCCCCATCCCCGGGACGCCTTCGCCCTGGAAGGCGCGCAGGCGCAGGAGCAGGCCTTCCTCGACGCGCTGGAGCGTGGCCGTCTGCACCACGCCTGGCTGCTGACCGGGCCCGAGGGCGTCGGCAAGGCCACCTTCGCCTTCCGCGCCGCCCGCCGGCTGCTGGGCGCCGCGCCCGACCCCAACTTCGGCCTGCTGGGCGCGCGGATGACCGACCCGGTCGTGCGCCAGGTCTCGGCCCGCTCGCACCCCGACCTGCTGGTGCTGGAGCGCTACACCGAGGACGGCAAGCCGCGAAAGGTGATCCCGGTCGACGAGGCGCGGCAGCTGGGCGCCTTCTTCTCGCAGACCCCGGCCACGGCGCCCTACCGCGTCGCCATCGTCGACGCGGCGGACGACCTCAACGTCAACGCCGCCAACGCCATTCTCAAGACGCTGGAGGAGCCGCCGCCGCGCGGCGTGCTGCTGCTGGTCAGTCATGCGCCCGGACGGCTGCTGCCCACCATCCGCTCGCGCTGCCGGCGGCTGGCCTTCACCTCGCCGGGAGAAGAGATCACCGCCGGCTTCCTCGAGACCCGCACCTCGCTGTCGCCCGAGCAGGCGCGTCGGCTGGCGCGCATGGCGGGCGGCGCGCCGGGGCTGGCGCTGCGGCTGGCGGCCGCCGACGCGCTGAAGGCCGACGACGAGGCGCACGAGATCCTGCGCAGCCTGCCCCGGCTGGACGACGGCGCCCTGCTGGCGCTGGCCGACAGCTTCCGGGGCCCGGAGGGGCAGGGGCGGTTCAACCTGCTGATCGAGCGGATCATGGACCAGATCCGCACGATGGCGGTGAGCCAGGCGACGGGCGGCGGCGGCGTGGGGCTCGACCGCTGGGTCCAGGCCTGGGAACGGCTGGGCGTGCTGCCCGACCAGACCGAGGGCCTGAACCTCGACCGCGCCGACGCCTTCTGGACCGCGATGCGCGAGCTGCGCGCCGCCGCGCGGGCGGCCTGACCCCATGCTCCCGATGTTCCCATGCTGATCGACAGCCACGTCAACCTGCACGCG
This sequence comes from Caulobacter sp., assembly GCA_030652755.1. GTDB lineage: Bacteria > Pseudomonadota > Alphaproteobacteria > Caulobacterales > Caulobacteraceae > Caulobacter. Next base: position 16,204 of record JAUSPV010000099.1, read on the forward strand.
CCGCAGTTCGCGCAGGACATGGACGCGGTCATCGACCGCGCCCGCGCCGCCGGCGTCGCCCTGATGGTCAACATCAGCGACAAGGTCTCGACCTTCGACGTCACCCACAAGGTGGCGATGGATCATCCGGACATCTGGGCCACGGTCGGCACCCATCCGCACGAAGCGAAGGAAAATCCGGAGCTCAAGGCGGCTGACCTCATCCTGCTCGCCCAGCGCCCCAAGGTGGTTGGCATCGGCGAATGCGGGCTGGACTTCCACTACGACCTCAGCCCGCGCGACGTGCAGGCGGCGGTCTTCCGCCAGCACTGTATCGCCGCCCGCGAGACCGGCCTGCCGCTGGTGGTCCATACCCGCGAGGCCGATGCGGTCATGGGCCAGATCCTCGAGGAGGAGCACGCGGCCGGCGCCTTCAAGCTGATCATGCACTGCTACACCAGCGGGCCGGAGCTGGCGCGGCGGGCGGCGGCGCTGGGCGCCTGGTTCTCGGTCAGCGGCATTGCCACCTTCAAGGCCGCACAGGACGTGCGCGACATCATCGCGGAGATGCCGGGCGACCGGATCATCGTCGAGACCGACTGTCCCTACCTAGCCCCCGTGCCGATGCGCGGCCGCCGCAACGAGCCGGCCTTCCTGCCGCACATCCTGGCCAGGCTGGCCGAGATTCGCGGCTGGAGCCTGGAAGAGGCCGAGCAGCGTACCGAGGACGCCTTCTTCGCGCTGTTCGACAGGATCCCCCGGCCATGAGCGGGACGCTGGCGGTCACAATCCTCGGCTGCGGCTCGTCCGGCGGGGTGCCGCGCGCCGACGGCGACTGGGGCGTCTGTGATCCCGCCGAGCCGAAGAACCGGCGGCTGCGCTGCTCCCTGCTGGTCCGTCGCAGGGCGGAGGACGGGGAGGGGGCCGAGACCACGGTGCTGGTCGACACCTCGCCGGACTTCCGCGAACAGGCCATCGCGGCCGACATCCGGCGGCTGGACGGCGTTCTGTTCAGCCACGACCACGCCGACCAGACCCACGGCATCGACGACGTCCGCGCCTTCTTCATCCGTCAACGGGCGAAGATCCCGGCCTGGATGGACGCCGCCACCCGCGCCAGCCTGACCCGCAAGTTCGACTACATCTTCCAGAGCCACAGCGGCTATCCGGCCATCCTGGAGGCGCGCGGCCTTCCGGCCCACGGCGTGGACTGGGCCATCGACGGCCCGTCGGGGATCATCCCGGTGACCAGCTTCGACATGGAGCACGGCTCGATGCGCTGCGCCGGCTTCCGGTTCGGCGACGTCGCCTATTCGCCGGACGTCAACGGACTGGATGACGCGGCCTTCGAGGCCCTGCGCGGCGTGGATACCTGGATCGTCGACGCCCTGCGTTACACGGCCCATCCGACGCACGCGCATCTGGAGCGCACCCTGGGCTGGATCGCGCGGGTCAAACCGCGCCGAGCGATCCTGACAAACATGCATATCGATCTGGATTTCCACGCTTTATCTTCCTCTATCCCCCCCGGCGTCGAGCCCGCCTATGATGGCCTGACGGTGGAGATCGGGATGTGAAACGGGTTGTGGTGATTGTCCTGGGGATCGCGGCGGCGCTGGTCGGGCTCGCGGTGGTCCTGTTCATGGTCGCCAACGCCCGGGTCAACGACGGCGACGTGCCGGTGGCCGACAGCCTGCTGGTTCCCGGCGCGCCGAAGACCGTTCTGGCCGTCTGGGCCCATCCCGACGACGAGATCACCTCGGCGGGAACCCTCGCCCGCCTGGCGAAGGAGGAGGGGGCCCGCGTCGTGCTCGTCTACATGAGCAAGGGCGAGGCGGCGAAGGGCCTGGGCTACACCGCCGACCAGCTGGCCAAGCTGCGGCCGCCGGAGGCCCAGGCGGCCGGCAAGGCGCTGGGCGCGGCGCGCGTGGTCGTGCTGGACTATCCGGACGGCGGCCTGACCGGCGTCGACGCCGCGGCGGCCAAGGCGGCGATCCGAAAGGTCGTCGATGAGGAAAAGCCGAGCATCGTCATCAGCTTCGACGAGAAAGTTGGCTTCTACGGCCACCCGGATCATGCCCAGACCGGTCGCTGGGTGCGCGCGGTGGTCGACGACGGCGCCTCCGAACCCGATTTTCCGGTGAAGCGGCTGTACCAGGCGACGCTGCCGACCAGCATGATCGAGCTGGCGCTGAAGCTCGTCGATGCCTTCCGCACCCGCTACCCGAAGGACCCGGCACCGGGCCTGCCGGCGCCGGATCTCGCCATCCGCATTCCCGGCCAGGCGGCCAGCAAGCGCGCCGTCCTCGACGCCCACACAACCCAGGTGAAGATCATCGCCGACGTTCAGCCCGGCTACGACAAGGTCCCGGCCTGGCTGTACTACCGGCTGTTTGACCGGGAGTATTACGCTGTGGCGGTGATCCGATAGTCGCCGTTTGGCAATGGGTTAGACGAAAACCTGACCATCGTGATCGCCTCGCTCATCCAGATATTTCCGATAATATGCCTTAGGCGCAATATGGACGGGGCCATGACGAACGCCCGACGCCTGTTCCTGATCCGCCTGCTGCACACGGTGATCTACGTCGTGATGGCCGCCAGCGCCCTGCTGGTGCTGTTCGCCGGCCTGGCCGGAGCCAACGGTCCATGGCTCCCGCCGGCGTTGGTCCTCATCCTCATCGAGAGCGTCGTCTTCATCGGCTTTGGCCTGAAGTGTCCTCTGACCGCCGTCGTCGTGCGTCACGCCGACGGCGCCCCGGTGTCCGACACCCTGATGCCCGAGCGCCTGACCCGTCACACCTTCAAGGTCTTCGGGCCGATCTTCGTGATCGGACTTGCGCTGCTGGCTCTGCGCTGGCTGACGGGCTGGTGGCCGGCCAGCTGAGCCCCTGGACCAAAATCACAATTGCGGCCGCTTCGCCTTGCCGCTAAAGCGCCCTTGATGTCCATCGCGCCCACCAAGCCGATTACCCGCAAACCGACCCGCACCGGCGGGGCGATTTCGGGTGCGCGCGCCTAGCGCAGCGACCGGACCGCCGCCCCGCCAACCAGCGCGGGGCCCTCCAACCAGAGACAGCCAGGTCCCCGCGCGTCACCCTTTCCCAAGGAGACGCCCGCCATGACCAATCGACCCTCCCTTCCCGCCCAGCCCCGCGTTGGCATCGTCGGCGCCACCGGCCTCGTCGGCTCGATGATGCTCGAGCTGCTGGCCGAGCGCGGCTTCCCGGTCGCGGCGCTGCGCCTGTTCGCCTCGGCGCGTTCGGCCGGCTCGACGCTGCCGTGGAACGGCGGCGAGATCGTCGTCGAGGACGCCGCCACGGCCGACTACGCCGGCCTGGACGTGGTGTTCTTCTCGGCCGGCGGCTCGACCTCGCGGGCCCTGGCGCCCAAGGTCGCGGCGGCCGGCGCCATCGTGATCGACAACTCCTCGGCCTGGCGCAATGACCCGGACGTCCCGCTGGTGGTGTCGGAGGTCAATCCGCAGGCCCTGCGCGTGATCCCCAAGGGCATCGTCGCCAACCCCAACTGCACGACCATGGTCGCCATGCCCGCCCTGCGCCCGCTGCATGAGGCGGCTGGGCTGAAGCGGCTCGTGGCCAGCACCTACCAGGCCGTCTCCGGCGCCGGCGTCGAGGGCATCCGCATCCTGGAGGCCGAGGTCGCGGCGGCTGGCGACGGCGCGGCCGCTCTCGCCCGCCACGGCGACGCCGTCCCCTTCCCGCCCGCCGCCAAGTGGTCGTCGACCATGGCCTTCAACGTCAATTCGCTGAACTACGTGCTGGGCGAGGACGGCTACACCGAGGAAGAAACCAAGCTGCGCGACGAGACCCGCAAGATCCTTGGCCTTCCGGACCTGCCGGTCAGCGGCACCTGTGTGCGGGTGCCGGTGTTCACCGGCCATTCGCTGTCGATGAACCTCGAATTCGAGCGGCCGATCTCCCGGGAACAGGCCCTGGCCCTGCTGGCCGACGCGCCGGGCGTGGTTCTGGTCGAAGCGCCCAACCCCCTGGCCGCCGCCGGCCAGGACCCGGTCTTCGTCGGCCGCGTCCGCGCCGACCCGACCGTGGAACACGGGCTTGCGCTGTTCGTCTCCGGAGACAACCTGCGCAAGGGCGCCGCGCTCAACGCCATCCAGATCGCCGAGGTGCTGCTGAAGGGGGCGTAAAGCCCCCTACCCCTTCTTGGTGCGCGCCGCGAAGGCGGCGATGCGGTCGCGCATGTCCGGACCGACACCCTCGCCCTTATAGATCTCGTGCGCCAGACCGGCGCTGATCGGCAGGCCGTCGGTGTGGGTCAGCAGACGCTTGTTGGCCGCGTGGCTGAACGGCGAGTTGGCGGCGATCTCGGCGACCAGGGCGTGGATGGCCGACTCGAACAGGTCGTCCGCCACGCAGCTGTTGGCCAGCCCCATCGCCTCGGCCTCGCGGCCGGAGTAGGTGCGGCAGGTGAACATCATCTCGCGGGCCTTATAGGTCCCGACCCGGCGCGGCAGCCGCTGGCTCAGGCCCCAGACCGGGGTCAGGGCCCAACGGGCATGGGTGTCGGCGAACTTCGCGGTCTCCGAGGCCAGGATGATGTCCCCGGCCAGGGCCAGCTCCAGCGCGCCGGTGTAGCAGTGGCCATGCACGGCGCTGATCACCGGCAGGGGCAGATCGGCCAGCCTTTCAATGACATGCGACTGGTAGTTGGCGCGCGGCAGCTTCTCGCCGGTGGCGATGTCGCCCAGGTCGTGGCCGGCGGAGAAGCAGCGCCCCGCCCCGCGCAACACCACGACGGCGACGCTGCCCGGCGACGCCTCGATGACCTTCACATGGGCCTCCAGCGCCTCGAACACCGGCACGTTGAGGGAGTTCAGCTTTTCGGGCCGGTTCAGGGTCAGGATCGCCGCCCCGCCGATGTCCTCGCGCAGCACCAGATCGCTCATGTCTTCGTCTCCCTGCCCTGTTTTGACCCAGCCTAGAGGCGCGGGGGCCGCCCCTCCAGTCTGACGTAGAGTAAGCCCTCCCGCGAAAGGCCTGAGCGGTCTGCGTTCCCTCCCTTGCGGACGGCGGCGGCGAGGCCCATTCTGGGGATGAGGGACTGACGACGACACTGGAGCCATGCGCATGCGCCTGCCCGCCTTCCTGACCACCACGGCGATCGCCGCCGCCCTGGCCGTTTCAGCCCAGGCCGCCCCCGCCGCCATCTCGACGATCAACATCGACATCGGCGCCGACCTGGCCGGCAAGACCGAAACGGTCGATGCCCGCGACCTCGACTTCCTCAAGGCGGAGCTCCGCGATTCGCTGGAACGCGAGCTTGGCCGGTCGGGCGGTCTGGCCGCTGGCGGCGCGGTGCTCAATCTGGTCATCGAGGACGCCACCCCCAACCGCCCCACGATGCGCCAGATGAGCCGCACGCCGGGTCTGTCCTACCAGAGCCGGGGCATCGGCGGCGCCACGCTGTCGGGCGCCCTGGTGACCGCCGAGGGCGCTTTTCCGGTAAGCTACCGCTGGTACGAAAGCGACTTCCGCAACACCGTCGCGGCCGGCACCTGGAGCGACGCGGAGACCAGCTTCGACCGCTTTGCCCGCAAGGTGGCCCGCGGCGACGCCCTCGTCGCGAAGTAGCCAGAACTTCTGGCTTGCCCCGTCGCCGTTCACGCGGTCTGTTGCCCGTGAACGGCGATAACAATTCGCCGACCTATTAGCGTGAGGCGACATGGCCGGCGGCCGACGATCTTTCCTGACCCTCGCGGCCTTCGCCGCTCCGTGTCTTCCGCTGGCGGCTTTCGGCCTGCCGCTGGTGATCACCCTTCCCCACTACTACTCCGAGACGCTCGGCGTGAACCTGTCGGCGGTCAGCCTGGCCTTCGTGCTGGTGCGGCTGATCGACATCGGGTTCGACCCGGTGTTCGGCACCATCCTCGACCGCACCCGCTGGTCCTTCGGTCGCTTCAAGGGCTGGTTGGCGATCAGCATCCCGTTCCTGATGCTGGCCATCTACATGCTGTTCATGGCCAAGCCGGGAGTCGGGGCCGGCTATCTGTGGTTCTGGCTCATCGTGGTCTATTTCGGCCTGTCGATCGCCACCCTGGCCCACACCTCCTGGGCCTCGAAGCTGACCACCGACTATCACGAGCGCTCCCGCATCTACGCCTTCTGGCAGACCGGCAACGTGGTCGGGATGATCATGATCCTGACCCTGCCGCTGCTGCTCAGCCGCATTGGTCTGGGCGACAGCGAGACCGAGATCATCGGCGGCCAGGGCTGGTTCATCGTCGTCCTCCTCCCCCTCATGGCGCTGCTGGCCCTCTGGCGCGTGCCCGAGCCGGCGGTGATCGAGGACAGCAACCCCGAGAAGACTTCGCTTAAGGACTATTTCCGCCTGCTCGGACGTCCGACCGTTATCCGCATCCTGGCCGCCGACCTGCTGACCGGCCTGGCGCCCGGCATCGCCGGCACCCTGTTCTTCTTCTTCTTCACCCGGGTGAAGTCGTTCACCTTCCTGGAGGCCTCGACCCTCCTGCTGTTCTACTTTCTGGCCGCCATCCTCGGCGGCTTCATCTGGACCATGCTGGCCAAGAAGGTCGGCAAGGCAAAGGCGCTGATCGCGGCCTGCGTCACCTATGCGGTGGTCCAGTTCCTGGTGGTCACCTTGCCAGCCGGCAATTTCTGGCTCGCGGTGCCCTTCCTGATCGCCGCCGGCATCCCCTACTCGGCCGGAGCCCTGCTGCTGCGCTCGATGCTGGCCGACTATGGCGACGAGGAACGGCTGGCCTCAGGCAAGGACCGCACGGGCCTGCTCTACGCCATCCTGACGGGCACGGTGAAGGTCGGCGCCGCCCTTGCGGTGTGCAGCCTGTTCCTGCTCGACGGCCTGGGCTTCGACGCCGCCAATGCCGCCAACAGCACGGCGCTGTCGATGCAAGGCCTGGAAGTGCTCTACGCCCTGGCGCCCGGCATCGTCGGACTGCTCGCGGCGGCCTGCATGATCGGCTATCCCCTGACCGAGGAGAAGCACGCCGAGATTCTACGCCAGCTGGGCGTTCAAGACGGCGCTTCGCCGCCGCCCGTTCCAGAGGATGTCGCCGTTGTCAGTCCCATCAGCCCCGGCACGGCCACCTAGCACCGACCACCCGATCTTCCGCCTGGTCGAGATCATGGCCAGGCTGCGCGACCCGGTCGCCGGCTGCGCCTGGGACCTGGAGCAGACCTTCGCGACCATCGCGCCCTACACGGTCGAGGAGGCCTATGAAGTCGCCGACGCCATCGAGCGCAATGACCTGAAGGACCTCAAGGAGGAGCTGGGCGACCTGCTGCTGCAGGTCGTGTTCCATGCCCGGATGGCGGAGGAGCAGCAGGCCTTCGACTTCGCCGACGTCGCCAACGCCATCGCCGACAAGATGATCCGCCGCCACCCGCATGTGTTCGGCGACGAAAGCCACCGCACCAGCGGCGAACAGGTCGCCGCCTGGGAGGTCATCAAGCAGCAGGAACGCGACCAGAAGGCCCGCACCGGCATCCTCGACGACGTGCCCGTCGGCCTGCCCGCCCTGACCCGGGCTGTGAAGCTCAACAAGCGCGCCGCGCGTGTCGGCTTCGTCTGGCCCAGTGTGAAGGAGGTCCTCGACAAGCTCGACGAGGAGGTCGCCGAGCTCAAGGTCGAGATCGAGGCCGGGGATCGCGACAAGATGCGCGGCGAGTTGGGCGATGTGCTGTTCGTCCTCGCCAACCTGGCGCGAGAGCTGGACATCGAGCCCGAGGACGCCCTGCGCGCCACCAACGCCAAGTTCGTCCGCCGCTTCGGCTTCATCGAGGCGGCGCTGGCCGGGCGGGGCAAGACCCCTGATCAATCGGACCTGGCCGAGATGGACGCCCTGTGGGACGCGGCGAAAGCGGCGGAACGTTCCGCTGGGTAACCGGTGACCTGCCCCTTTCCCTGCTGATAGGCTGGGAAAAACACAGGGGGATACGCCCATGGCCGACGGTTCGGTTCACGGCTTCACACACGATCGCTACGCCGAGGTCCGCAAGGTCTTCGAGGACAACCTGGCCAGCGGCCAGGACCTGGGCGCGTCGTTCTGCGCCACGCTCGAGGGGGAAACGGTCGTCGATCTCTGGGGCGGCTTCGCCGACGCGGCGGGCACGCAGCCGTGGGTGGAAGACACCATCGTCAACGTCTACTCGACCACCAAGACCATGACCGCCCTGACGGCGCTGATGGTCGCCGACCGCGGCGAGCTCGATTTCGACGCGCCGGTCGCGAAGTACTGGCCGGAGTTCGCCGCCAACGGCAAACAGGACATCAAGGTCAGCCAGCTGATGAGCCACTCGGCCGGGGTGTCAGGCTGGGCGCTGCCGGCGACCGGCGACATGCTCTACGACTGGGAGAAGGCCACCTCCCTGCTGGCCGCCCAGGCCCCCTTCTGGGCGCCGGGTTCGGCCCCCGGCTATCACGCCATGAGCCAGGGCTTCCTGGTCGGCGAGGTCATCCGCCGCATCACGGGCAAATCGCTGGGCACGGTGTTCCGCGAGGAGATCGCCGGGCCGCTGGGCGCGGACTTCCACATCGGCCTGCCGGCGTCGGAGGACCATCGCGTCGCCGAGCTGATCCCGCCACCGCCGGCCGACGCCTCGATCGGCGAAGGTTCGGGGACCTACAAGATCAACAATCCGCCCATCGACGTTTCGGCGACCCGCACCCGGGAATGGCGCGGCGCCGAGATCCCGGCGGCGGGTGGAACGGGCAACGCCCGGTCGGTGGCTCTGGTTCAGTCGATCCTCGCCAACGGCGGCGTGGCCAGGGGCAAGCGCTTCCTGTCGGAAGCCGGTTGCCGCAAGGCGCTGGAGCTGCAGATCGAGGGCAAGGACCTGGTGCTGGGGATTCCGGTTCGCTACGGCATGGGCTTTGGCCTGGCCGGCGGCATGGTCCCGCTGCCCAACCCCAACACCATCTACTGGGGCGGCTACGGCGGCTCGCTGGTCATCATCGACATGGATGCCCACACCACCTTCGCCTACGCGATGAACCGCATGGCCGGGACCACCACGGGCGACATGCGCGCCTTCAGCCTGGCCATGGCCATGTGGGGCGCGCTGGCGGAATAGCTGGTCGGGGACATCCACTTCAGTGCGTGTCCCCAGCCGCTTCAAGCTGCGGGGGACACGTACCGAAGAGGTACATGTCCCCGGACCGGGTCTACTTCGCCATCCCTTGGATCAGCGGCAGGATCTCGCCCTTCCACGCCGGGCTGGTCGGGTCGATCAGCTCGAAGTGGCCAGCATCCTTGATGGTCAGTTCGGTCGCTGACCAGCGCGCCGCGAACGGCGGGCCGAAGGCGGGCGGCACGATGGGGTCGAGTTCGCCGGACACCACCACGACCGGCGCGGACGGCGCGGGCAGTCGCATCGGCGAGGTGTCGGCATAGACGTCCTGTCCAGCGCGGGTCACGGCCGAGACGAGATCGTCGATGGTCTGCGGTCCGCCGCAGCGGTCAGGACCGGTCGCCCGGAAGGCCTCCAGGTCGTTGATGCCGGCCAGACTGATCACGCCTTTCACAGCCAGTGGATCGGCGGCCCACAGCGGGCTTTTCTTCGGCAATCCCGGACGCGCCGCGGCCCAACTGGCCAGGTGCCCGCCCGCCGAGTGGCCGACCAGCACGACACGGGACAGGTCCAGCGCCCGCGGTCCCGCGATGGTTCGCAAGTCGTCCAGACCGGCCGCCACGTCGGTGAAGGTTCCCGGCCAGGCGCCCCCCGGATGGCCGATGCGGCGGTATTCCAGGTTCCAGACCGCATAGCCGCGATCCCGCAGGTCGGCGGCCAGATAGTCCATCAGCTCCGTGCCCGGCAGATCAGCCTGCCAGCAACCGCCATGAATCAGAACGACCACCGGGAATGGCCCCTGCCCCTTCGGCAGCCACAGCTCGCCGAACTGCTGGGGACCGGGGCCATAGGCGATCGTCGAGTCGGCGGCCGCCCGCGGCCGGGCCAGCAGATCGCTGAAGCTGATCGTGTCGGCGGCGGAGGCTTGGGTCGGCGGGGCGCAGGCGGTCATCACGGCCAGGATAGCCGCAACGACCGTGCGTTTCACGCCCCGGCCTCGGCGACCTGCGCGTTAGGGAACAGGCGTTCGAAACGGCCCAGCGCCTGACCGTCAAGTCGGACCCGAAGGTGCAGGTCCGTCTCGCCGTCGTGGCGGCCAACGACGCGGCCGTGCCGGTACAGCCAGGCCAGGGCCTCGCCGTCCGACTGGCTCAGGATCACGTCGATCTCGGGGGTGACGTCGACCAGCACCGCCAGCCGCTGCAGCAGCGCCTCGCAGCCCTCGCCGGTGACCGCTGACACCATCGCCGCGTCGGCGCGCCGCGCGGCGCCCTCTGCGTCGATGCGGGCGTCCTCGTCGAGCAGGTCGGCCTTGTTCCAGACCTCGATGATCCGGCGGCCCTCGTCGAGGGTGACGCCCAGCTCCTTCAGCACCGTCTCGACGTCCCGCTTCTGGGCGTCGGTGTCGACATTGGCGATGTCGCGGACGTGAAGGACCACATCGGCCTCCTGCACCTCCTCCAGAGTGGCGCGGAAGGCCTCGACCAGCTCGTGCGGCAGATCGGAGATGAAGCCCACGGTGTCGGACAGGATGGCCGGCCGGCCGCCGGGCAGCTTCACGGTCCGCAGGGTGGGGTCGAGGGTGGCGAACAGCATGTCCTCGGCCACCACGTCGGCCTCGGTCAGGCGGTTGAACAGCGTCGACTTGCCGGCGTTGGTGTAGCCGACGAGGGCGATGGTCGGATACGGCGCCTTCTTGCGGGCCGAGCGGTGCAGCGTGCGGGTGCGCCGCACCTCCTTCAGCTGCCGCTTCATCAGGATGATGCGGTCGGCGATCTGGCGGCGATCGAGCTCGATCTGGGTTTCGCCAGGGCCGCCGGTGCTGCCGGTGCCGCCGCGCTGACGTTCCAGGTGGGTCCAGGTGCGGACCAGCCGGGACTTCTCGTACTCCAGCCGGGCCAGCTCGACCTGCAGCACGCCTTCCTTGGTCCGCGCGCGGCGGCCGAAGATCTCCAGGATCACGCCGCTGCGGTCGACGACCTTGACGCCCCAGGCCTTCTCCAGATTCCGTTGCTGGACCGGCGAGAGGGCGTCGTCGACCACCACGACGTCGATCTCCTCGACCTCGCAGAGCAGGCGCAGCTCCTCGACCTTGCCCTTGCCGAACAGGGTGGCGGGCGAGCGTTCGCGCAGCGGCACGACCCGGGCTTCGACCACTTCAAGGTCGAGCGCCAGGGACAGGCCCACCGCTTCTTCAAGCCGGGCCTGGGGATTGCGCGCGAGGGCCTGCGAAGGCCTTACGGGATGTAGGACCAGCGCCTTCTGGATCGGGACGCCGTGGTCGATAAGCTGGGTCAATCGTCTTGTTCGGGACCGGGCTCGTACAGCTGGACCGGCTGGGCGGGCATGATTGTGGAGATGGCGTGCTTGTACACCAGCTGGGACTGGCCGTCGCGGCGCAGCAGGACACAGAAGTTGTCGAACCAGCTCACCACGCCCTGAAGCTTCACCCCGTTCACGAGGAAGATGGTCAGGGGCGTCTTGGATTTCCGCACGCTGTTGAGGAAGGTGTCCTGCAGGTTCTGTTTTTTGTCGGTCATGGGGATACCCCTTCTTGTTCTTGGCCGGAGGGCAGAAGGCCCTCCACACACGCAAGCCCGTCATGCTTGGCGCTTATCGGCGGCGTCCGCAACCGCGAACGGCCCGCCGGAGGTCAGATGACCGAAGCTTGGGCGGCTTCTATGTAGAGCGCCCGCAACCGGGTCGCCACCGGACCGGGAACGCCGTCCCCGATCACGTCACCGTCAACCGACACCACCGGCAGCACCAGGGCGCCGGCGCCGGTGATGAACGCTTCACGGGCCGCTTTGGCTTCCTGCGGCGTGAAGGCGCGCTCTTCGAAGCGGATATTCTGCTCGCCCAGCAGGGCGATGACGCTCTTGCGGGTTACGCCGCGCAGGATGTTGGCGGTGGTGTCCCGGGTGCGCAGCACGCCGTCGGCGTCGACGATCCAGGCGTTCGACGAGGCCCCCTCGGTGACGAGGCCGTCGGGGTCGACGAACCAGGCCTCGGCGCAGCCCTGTTCCTTGGCCGCCTGTTTGGCCAGCGCGTTGGGCAGCAGGCCCACCGTCTTGATATCACAGCGACCCCAGCGGTTCTCCGGCAGGGTGATGACCCCCACGCCCTTGGCCGCCCGGGTGTCGGCGGCCTTGCGGTCCAGGGATTTGGCGGTGATCACCACGGCCGGCAGCGGCTGGGGATCGGGGAAGGCGTGGTCGCGCCGCGCGACCCCGCGGGTGACCTGCAGATAGACCAGGCCGTAGCGAACGCGGTTGCGGCGCACCGCCTCGCGCAGCACCAGCTCCAGCGCCTTGCGGCCCATCGGCCGGGCGATGCGCAGCTCATCCAGGCTGCGCTCGAGACGCTCGAAGTGGCCCAGGCTGTCGACCAGCTTGCCGCCCATCACCGCCCAGACCTCGTAGACGCCGTCCGCCAGCTGATAGCCGCGATCCTCGATGTGAACCGCCGCGTCGCCGTGCCGGACAAAGCGACCGTTTACGTAAGCCCAGCGCGACATCAGTCCTCCACGTCCTCGACGATGCGCGTGCCCGTCAGGCCGAGGGACTTCAGCTTCCGGTGCAGCGCCGACCGCTCCATACCGATGAAGGCGGCGGTGCGGGAGATATTTCCGCCAAAGCGCAGGATCTGGGCGTTGAGATACTCGCGCTCGAACAGCTCCCGCGCCTCGCGCAGCGGCAGGGCGATGATCTTCTCGGTGCCGATGGCGCTGCCGTTGGAGTCCGGCGGGGCCTCCGACGGTAGCATGGCCGCCGTGATCGGCTCGTTCGGATCGCCCGACGCGAGGATCATCATCCGCTCGACGTTGTTGCGCAGCTGGCGGACGTTGCCCGGCCATTCATGGACCTGCAGCGTCGCCAGGGCGTCCTCGGCCAGCCGCCGGCGCGGCAGGCCGGTGGCCTCGGCGATGCGGTCGATGAAGTAGCTGATCAGCTCGGGCAGGTCGTCGCGACGCTCGGCCAGGCCCGGGACCCGGATCGGCACGACGTTGAGGCGGTGGAACAGATCCTCGCGGAACCGCCCCGCGGCGATTTCCTCCCGCAGGTCGCGGCTGCTGGACGAGATCACCCGCACGTCGACCTGGACGTCGTTGTCGCCGTCGACCCTCCGGAAGCGCTGCTCGACCAGCACCCGCAGGATGCGGCTCTGGGTCTCGCGCGGCATGTCCGCGACCTCGTCGAGGTAGAGGGTGCCGCCGTGGGCCCGTTCGAACACGCCGATGCGGCTGGGCCGGCCACCCTCCCCTTCGGCTCCGAACAGCTCCAGGTCCATTCGCTCGGGGGCCATGCCGGCGGCGCTGATGGCGACGAATTCGCCCTTGGCCCGCGGGCTGGAGCCGTGGATCAGCCGGGCGACCAGCTCCTTGCCCGACCCGGCCGGACCGGCGATCAGCACGCGGCTGTTGGCCGGGGCGACCTTGGCCACCAGTTGGCGCAGCTGTTGGGCCGCCGCCGACCGACCGATCAGCCCGTCGGGCGTCAGGGTCTGGGTCCGCAGCCGGCGGTTCTCGCGCTTGAGGCTGGCCTGCTCGATCGCCCGCTCGACGACCATCAGAAGCCGGTCGGACTTGAACGGCTTTTCGAGGAACTCATAGGCGCCGCGCTTGATGGCGTTGACCGCCGTCTCGATGTTGCCGTGGCCGCTGATCATGATGATCGGCAGGTCGGCGTCGAGCGTCTTGACCAGATCCAGCAGCTCCAGGCCGTCCATGCCTCCGCCATGCATCCAGATATCGAGCACGATGAGCGTCGGCTTGCGCGCGCGGATCGCCGCCAGCGCCTGCTCTGAGTCGGCGGCGGTGCGCACCGCGTAGCCCTCGTCCGAGAGGATGCCGGAAACTAGTTCGCGGATGTCCGCTTCGTCATCGACGACCAGAACGTCAGCCGCCATGCGCCGCCTCCTTCATTTCGGGCGCGGCCGTCCTGCGCGCGGTTGGAAAATGCAGTGTGACCCGGGCCCCGGACAGTGACTGGGCGTCCCCCAACGCCAGTTCGCCGCCGTGGTCCTCGCAGATCCGCTTGACGATCGCGAGGCCAAGGCCGGTGCCCTTCTCGCGGGTGGTCACATAAGGTTCGGTGAGCCGGTCGCGATCCCGCGACGGGAGGCCCACGCCGTTGTCCTCGACGACGAAGGACAGCGTCTCGCCTTCACGGCGCAGGGCCGCATGGATGCGTCCCTCGCCGGCCGCCAGGTTCCGTGCGGAGACAGCCTCGGCGGCGTTCTTCAGGATGTTGGCCAGGGCCTGGCCGACCATCCGCTCGTCACAGGTCAGGACCTGGCCCTGCGGCGCGTCGTCCATCTCGACGACCATCTCGGGACTGGCCACCCGCTGGGCGAACACCGCCTGGCGCAGCATCTCGGCCGGGTCGGTCTCGGCGAAGCGCGGCGTCGGCATGCGGGCGAAGGCGGAGAATTCGTCGACCATCCGGCCGATGTCGCCAACCTGGCGGATGATGGTGTCGGTGCAGCGATCAAAGGTCTCAAGGTCGCTGGTGATCTCCTTGCGGTACTTGCGCCGGATACGTTCCGCCGAGAGCTGGATCGGGGTCAGCGGGTTCTTGATCTCGTGGGCGATGCGCCGGGCGACGTCCTTCCAGGCGGCGTTGCGCTGGGCGGTGATCAGGCGGGTGATGTCGTCGAAGGTCAGCACCACGCCGCCATCGGCGGCGGCGCCGCTGGCCCGAACCCGGAGCCGGCGGGTCTCCGCCCCCCGGACGACGTCGACCTCTTCCTCGACCTCGGCGCTGATCTCGATCGCCCGTCCGGCGACCGCGACCAGTTCAGGGGCCAGTTCCTCCAGCGGCTGTCCGGTCATGGCGCCGGGCTCGACGCCCAGAAGCACGGCGGCCTGGCGGTTGCTGGCCGAAACCGCGCCGGCGCCGTCCAGGCCGATGACGCCGGCGCTGACGCCCGACAACACCGTCTCGATGAAGGTCCGGCGCGTCTCGGCGTCCAGACTGGCGGTCTTCAGCGCCACCTGCTGAACCTGAAGATCGTTGGTCATGTTGTTGAACGCTCTCGACAACATGGCCATCTCTTCAGGTTGACGAGCCGTGTCGACCCGGGCGCCCAGATCGCCCTGGGCGATGCGGCCGGCGGCCTGGATCAGCCGCGCGACCGGCGCGGCGATGGAATTGCCGACCGGAATGGCCAGCCAGGCCGCGCCGACCAGCAGCAAGAGCACGGTCTCGACATAGGTCAGGGCGAACGCCGCCTGCAGCAGCCGCTTGTTGTCGTCGGCCTCGCGGTAGGTGATCAGCTGCGCCTCGGCGTCGCGCAGCTGGCCCAGGATGCCCGGACTGGCCGGGGTGATCACATAGAGGTAGGCATCCTCATAGGCGCTCAGACGGTGCAGCCCCCGCAGCAGATCGGTGGACGGGAAGGTCTCGGCCGAGGTCACGCCCTCGTCGGCCGAATCGAAACTGGTGGCCGGCGGCGCCAGAAAGGGCGGCGCGCCTCGCCCCTCGCTGCGGGCCATGATCCGCCCTTCGCGGTCGATGACATAGGCGGCGCTGAAGGCGCCCACCGACAGCTGACCCAGGTACTGGCTGTAGGCCACCGGCGAGGACTCGAGCGCGTCCCGGGCCTGATTCAGTTCCTGACCGACCGTGGTGACGTTCTGGCCCAGGTCGTCGGTCCGCTCCTTGACGTAGGTGCGGGCGACCCCGGCGGAGTTCTCGACGATCGTGCGGACCTTCTGGCTGAACCAGTAATCGACACCGGAGATCACCACGCCGCCGAAGAACAGCGCCACGACGATGGCCGGGGCGACGGTAGCCAGGCCGAAGATGGCCATGAAGCGCAGTTGCAGCCGCGCGCCCGCGTCGGCATGCCGGCTGCGCAGCAGCCAAAGCACCCGCGTGGCCACCAGGCTGGCGAGGGCCAGGATCAGGAGCAGATTGAAGCCCAGCAGCGCCAGCATCACCTGGACGCCGGCGCTGATCGGACCGACCTCTGGCGGGCGCGAGGCCAGCAGCGCTCCGGTGATCGTCAGGAGGACCGCGACGACGTAGCCGCCACCCAGCAGGTAGCGTGACTCCACGACGCGCCGCCAGGTGGGCAGCGGCGCGTCGACGAAACTGTCGTCCTGTGACGCGATTGGAGCCATTGCAGCAGCCTAGGTCGAACTGCGTCCTCACTGCAACAGGGATGTGGCTGAACAGTGTCAGCGCTTGCCGCGCACCATCTCCACGCCCAGATCCTGGATCTTCTTGCGCAAGGTATTGCGGTTGAGGCCGAGGATTTCGGCGGCCCGCACCTGGTTGCCTCGCGTCGCCGACAGCGTCAGCTGGATCAGCGGCCGTTCAACCTCTTCCAGCACCCGGTCGTAAAGCCCGGCGGCCGGTACGCCGTCGGGCTGGTCAGCGAAATGGGCGGCCAGGTGCCGCTCGACCAGCTGGGACAGGGTCAGGGGACCCGATTCCCCGACCACCGGCGCATGATCCTGAAGCTCGCGTTCGACAATCCGCGCGGTGATCAGCTCCTCGCCGTAGAGGGCGCAGACGCGGCGGACGAGATTCTCCAGCTCCCGCACATTGCCGGGCCAGTCATGGGTCTTCATCCGGTCCAGGGCGGACTGGTCGATGGTCTTGGACGGCAGCCCTTCGCGGGCAGCGCGCAACAGGAAGGAGCGCGCCAGGTCCGGAATGTCCTCGACCCGGTCCCGCAGCGGCGGCAGCCGCACCGGGGCGACGTTGAGGCGGAAGAACAGGTCCTCGCGGAACAGGCCCTGCTGGATCAGCCCGCGCAGGTCGCGGTTGGTGGCGGCGATGATCCGCACGTTGGGCGGACGGCTGGTCTTGGGATTGATCGCCGGTTCGGCTCCGTCGATGACCCGCAGCAGCCGGCTCTGGGCGTCCAGCGGCATGTCGCCGATCTCGTCGAGGAACAACGTCCCGCCGTCGGCCTCGACCAGCTTGCCCAGATCGCCGTCGCCACGGCCGAACAGCTCGGTCTCGACCCGCTCGCGCGGCACGGCCGCCAGGTTGATGACCACGAAGCGGCCGTCGCGACGGCGGCCCAGGTCATGCAGCGCCCGGGCGACCAGCTCCTTGCCGGTTCCGCTTTCACCGAGGATCAGCACGGTCAGGTCGGCGCCGACCAGGCGCGCCACCGTCCGGTAGACCTCCTGCATGGCCGCCGAACGGCCGATCAGCGGCAGGCGCTCGTCCTTCATGGCCCGGGCCTGGGCTTTGGCCGCTTCGCTGTCGGCCGGCCGCGACAGGGCCCGGCGGGCGGCGGCGGTGATGTCGTCCAGGTCGAAGGGCTTGGAGATGTACTCGAACGCGCCGGCGTCAGCGGCGTTGACGGCCGTCAGCAGGGTGTTCTGCGCGCTCATGACGATGATCGGCAGCTTGGGCCGTTCCTTGCGGATGCGCGGCAGAACGTTGAACACGTTCTCGTCGGGCATCATCACGTCGGTGAGGATCAGGTCGCCCTCGCCCTCCTCCGCCCACTTGAGCAGGGTCGAGGCGTTGCCGGTGGCCCGGACCTGATAGCCCAGGCGCGTGAACGCCTGGCTCAGGACCAGCCGGATCGAGCTGTCGTCGTCGGCGATCAGGATCTTCTTCGACGCGTTGGCGGCGGCGTTCATTCGGCGCTCTCGATACTGGCTACGGGCAGGAGGACGCGGAACACGGTCCGGCCCGGCTCGGATTCGAAGTCGATCAGTCCGCCATGCCCGGTGACGAGCTTGGCGCAGAGGGCGAGGCCCAGCCCGGCCCCCGACGCCTTGGAGGTGACGAACGGCTGGAACAGATGGTCACGCATGTGGGCCGGAACGCCCGGTCCATTGTCCTGGATCTTGACCTCCAGCGGCGCGCCCTTGAGCACCTGGCCGTCGCTGCCGCGGACCCGAACGCCGGGGCGCCAGGCCGTGGAGACGGTGATCGCGCCCCGGCCGTCGCCACGACCGTGGGCGGCCTCGGCGGCGTTCTTGACCAGATTCAGGAAGATCTGGATCAGCTGATCCTCGTTGCCCCAGGTCGGCGGCAGCGACGGGTCGTAGCGTTCCTTCAACTGCAGGCCGTCGGCGACGCCGTTTGCGACCAGGGCCCGCACGCGGTCCAGAACCTTGTGGATGTTGACGGCCTCGCGCTCGGGCGGGGCGTCGTCGCTGAAGGCTTCCATGCGGTCGACAAGCCGGCGGATCCGCTCGGTCTCGTCGACGATCAGCTGGGCCAGCGGCTGGTCCTCGGCCGCCGCGCCGGTCTTCAGCAGCTGGGCGGCGCCGCGGATGCCGGCCAGCGGGTTCTTGATCTCGTGAGCCAGCATGCGGCCCAGACCGACGACGGACCGCAGGCCGGCCGGATCGCCGCCCCGCTCCGCGCCCAGCCCTCCCCCGCGCACATGCAGGGTCAACAGCACGGCGTCGGCGCCCAGCGGCGTGGCGGCGCAGTCGGCCTCGAAAGCCGGATGGCCGAACAGAGCAATCTCGACGGCGTGTTCGCGCACCCGCACGCCCTCGTTCAGCGCACGGGCGATCAGGGCGACCAGCGGCGAGCCCGGCGGCAGGGCGCCAGTGACGCGGCCGCGCGACAGCAGGCCCAGGCCCTGGCCGAACAGCGCCTCGGCGGCCTCGTTGGCGGCCGAAAGAGCGCCGTCGCCGTCGATGAGCAGCGCCGGTTCCGGGCTCTGGTCGAAGGCGGCGGACTTCAGGTCCGCGGCCCGCGCGCCGCCGGTGGGATAGGGGCGGCCGTTCATGCGGCGATCCTTTGCGCAGGCCGGGACCAGAGGGCCGTCAGTTCGGCCTCGACCGCCGCCGGGTCGTCCAGGCTGCAGAGCCGGGCCCGCGCCTGGCGGCGGACCAGTGCATCGTCGGGCCAGGGCGCGGCGTCGATGTAGGCGGCCAGGTGCTTGCGGAACATGCGCAGCCCCAGGCGCTGACCGTAAAAGGCGAGACTGTCGCGGAAGTGGTCGATGGCGATCACCAGGCGCTCGGCGAGGACCGGCTCGGCCTCGTGCGGTCGGCCGTCTAGCTCGGCCTCGATCGACCGCGCGATCCATGGACGTCCGACAATGCCGCGACCGACCATGACGCCGTCGGCCCCTGATTGTTCCAGAGCGGCGGCGGCCGTCGCGCCGTCAACGATGTCGCCATTGACGATGACCGGCACGGACACCGCCGCCTTGACCGCGCGAACAGCGGCCCAGTCGGCGGCGCCCTTGTAGAACTGGCAGCGGGTCCGGCCGTGCACCGTGAGGGCCTTGGCGCCAACCGCCTCGGCGCGGCGGGCGAACTCCGGCGCGTTGCGGCTGGCGTCATCCCAGCCCAGGCGCATCTTCACCGTCACCGGCACGTCGACGGCCGCGACGGCCGCGGCGACAAGGCTCTCGGCCAGATCAAGATCGCGCATCAGGGCCGAGCCGGACTGCACGCCGGTCACTTCCCGCGCCGGGCAGCCGAAGTTCAGGTCGATGATGTCGGCCCCCGCCTCGGCGGCCAGGCGGGCGCCCTGCGCGATCCAGTGCGCCTCGCGACCGACCAGCTGAACGACCATCAGGCCTTCGCCCTCGCCCATCGCCGCGCGGCGGAGCACGTCGGGGCGGCCGCGCGCGAACTCCGCGCAGGCGACCATCTCGGTCGCCGAGTACGGCGCGCCCAGTCGGGCGGCGGCGTTGCGGAAAGGCAGGTCGGAAATGCCCGTCATCGGCGCGATCCACACGCGCCCCGGTATCTCGATATCCCCGACCGTGAGCTTGCTGCTCATTCTGTAGTCACCCCAATCGCTTTCTTTTTAGGCACATTGTGCGGTGCGGTAAAGGGCTGTCAGCAAGGCTCGCGCCACCGCCCCCTTTCCCATCCCCGCCGGGGCCCCTAGACAGGCCCCATGAGCTTTTCGGTCGTCATCGTCGCCGCGGGCGGCGGAACCCGCGCCGGGCCCGGGCTGGCTAAACAATGGCGAGCGCTGGCGGGCAAGCCCGTGCTGCGCTGGTCGGTCGAGTCGCTGCTGGCCGCAGGCGCCCGCACCGTGGTTGTCGTCGTCTCCGAAGACGGCGAGCCGCTGGTCGACGCGGCTCTGGCCGGGCTGAACGGCTGGCGCACTACGCGCGGGGGCACGATCCGGGCCGACTCCGTCCGCAACGGCCTTGCCGCGCTGGACGGCCCGCCCGCCGAACCGGTCCTTGTCCATGATGCCGCCCGCCCCTTCGTGACCGCCGCCCACGTCGCCGCCCTGCTCAAGGCGCTGGACGGCGCGGACGGCGCCATCCCCGCCCTGCCCGTCGCCGACACCCTCAAGCGTGAGGGCGAGGCCGGCCTGACCACCACCTCGCGCGACGGCCTCTGGCGCGCGCAGACGCCCCAGGCCTTCCGCCGCGACCGCTTGCTGGCCGCCTACGCCGCCTGGCCCCTGGGAGAGCCGACGGACGACGCCCAGGTGGTCGAGGCCGACGGCGGTCGGGTCGCCATCGCGCCCGGCGATCCGCTGCTGATGAAACTGACCTTTCCCGAGGACTTCGAGATGGCTGAACGGCTGGCGGGCGCGGCCCGGATCACGCGGACCGGCCAGGGCTTCGACGCCCACCGCTGGGGCCCCGGCGAGGCGGTTTGGCTGTGCGGCGTTCGCATCGGCCACGACCAGACCCTGGTCGGCCACTCCGACGCCGACGCCGGCCTGCATGCCCTGACCGACGCCATCCTGGGCGCCATCGGCGAGGGCGACATCGGCGACCACTTCCCCCCTACCGACCCGAGATGGAAGGGCGCGGCCTCGGACCTGTTCCTGAAACACGCCGCCGAGCTTGTGGCTGCGAAGGGTGGGCGGCTGGTCAATGTCGACGTGACGCTGATCTGCGAGCGGCCGAAGATCAAGCCGCACCGCCAGGCCATGCGCGAACGCTTGGCGGAAATCCTCGACCTGCCTCTGGACAGGGTTTCGGTAAAGGCGACCACCACCGAGGGCATGGGCTTCACCGGCCGCGGCGAGGGTCTCGCCGCCCAGGCCCTGGCGACGGTCGAGACGCCCGCCTGACCGCCGCTATTCCTCGTTCCAGCGGCTCGTCAGGTTGCGCCACAACGCCCCGACCAGATTGGTGTAGTCGTCGGTCCAGGGCGCCACGCCGTTGGTCGGCGGCACGGTCCAGAAGCCCTCGGCCTCGTAAGGCGCCAGGGCGGCGCGGGTCTTGCCGACAATCATCACATCCTCGCTGGACTCCCAGTAGCGCGGGAAGGCCCCGCCCTGCCGGTACTCCTGCAGAAGCGGGTAGCCTCCGGCCGCCAGCGCGACAGCGGCCGCCGGGGTCTTGAGCTCCAGGTTGCGGTTGGAGAGGTGCAGGACGAGCACCCCGTTCGGCTTGAGCTTGGCGAGGTAGCCCTCCACAGCCTCGACGGTCATCAGGTGGGCCGGAATGGCGTCGGATGAGAAGGCGTCGATCAGCAGGATGTCGAACACGCCGTCCGGCTGCTTCTGCAAGGTAAGGCGGGCGTCGCCGACCACGAAGTCGACCAGCCCCTTTGCGCACTCCGTTGTGTAGGTGAAGTCGCGGCTGGTGTGGGCGATGTCGATGACCAGCGGGTCGATCTCGAAGAAAGTCAGGTGGTCGCCCGGCCGGACATAGCTGGCCACCGAGCCGGTCCCAAGACCCACGGCGCCGACCCGCATGGCCGGCTGGATGAGCTGGGTCATGGTGAAGACCTGCCCGATCGGCGTTTCCTGGGCGTAGTAGACCATCGGCTTGCAGCGCCAGCGGACGTCGGGAACCTGGGCGCCGTGCAGGGTGGTGCCGTGGGCCAGCAGCCGGATGGTTCCGCCCAGGCGCGGCTCCTGCACCGTCGTCTGACGCAGCACGCCGAAGAAGGACCGCTGGGTGCTGATCACCTGCGCCGGGTCACTAACCACGTGGGCGCCGACCGACAGCAGGGCGAGCACGGCGGTGAACACCAGTCCCCTCTGGCGCAGCAGGAAGGCCGCGATGATGCCGATCGCCAGCAGGGCCTTCAGCGTCGTCATACGGTCCCAGGTCAGGATGTCCCGCGTACTGTTGGCGAACAGGATGGCGGCGATGATCGACGCGGCGCCGGCCACCAGCAGGCCGGTTTCCAACATCGTCAGACGCCCCCAGCGCCAGGGGCGCGCCAACCCGGCGAGGACCAGGACCAGCGGGTACTCCATCACCCAGTTGAAGACCTGCGGCGCCACGAAGGCGTTGAAGGCGCCGCCGACCACGCCGCCGATCGACAGGCAGAGATAGAAGACGGTCAGATGGGCCGGGTCCGGCCGCCGGGCGACCATGGCCTGATGGCAGACCAGCGCCGACAGGAAGAAGCATCCCAGATGCAGGGCCAGCTGCAGCGCCAGTGAATTGCCCTGCTGCGGCAGCAGGAACACCGTGGCCGGCAGGGCGGCGGCCTGCAGCAGCAGCGCCCAGTAGGGCGGGATCAGCGGCTTCGTCTGGAAGGCGATGATGAAGGTGACCAGGTAGAGCGCCAGCGGCGCGACCCACATGAAGGGCGCCGAGGCGACGTCGGTGGCCAGATGGGTGGTGACCCCGAGCATCAGGCTGGAGGGGATCGCCGCCAGGGCGATCCAGATCAGCCGCTCGCGCAGGCTCGGCGGCGCGACGACGGCGGGCGGCGGCATGGTCGCGACGCCCGGCGCGATCTGCGACGAGCGCCAGACCAGCAGCGCCAGGGCGCCGAGGATCAGGACGAAGGCGACGTAGCCGGCGCTCCAGGTGAAGCGCTGCGCCTGCAGGGTCAGCAGGGGCTCCATCAGGATCGGGTAGGACAGCAGGGCCAGCAGGCTGCCCAGGTTGCTGGCGGCATAGAGGGCGTAGGGCTCGCTGCCGCCTTCCCGCATGTGCGTCCGCGCGTACCAGGCCTGAACCAGCGGGGCGGTGGCCGACAGGATGGCGAAGGGCAGACCGATGGAGAGGGTCAGCACCCCTATCAGCCACAGGGCCGGCGCGGTCGAGGACGGCTCGCCCATCAGGCCGCTGATGCGCAGCGGCAGCACGAAGGCGGCGATGACCAGGGCGGCGATATGGACGATGATCTGCCGCCGCACGGTCGGCAGCTTCTGCAGGAAATGGGCGTAGCCGTAGCCGACCAGCAGCGCGAACTGGAAGAAGGCCATGCTGGTGTTCCACACCGCCGGCGATCCGCCGAGCAGCGGCAGCACCAGCTTTGCCACCATCGGCTGGACCATGAACACCAGCGCCGCGCTGGTGAAGACGGCGATCACGAATAGCGGCGGCGTTCTGACGGTCGCGGCGCGGTCGCCGGCGGGGATGTCGGTCATGGCGCTCGAATCGGGCTTGAAAGTCGGAGGTGGAAGGCGATGTTGGGGCCAATCCACGCGTCGTGGCCAGTCCGGGAGATCGCCTTACATGTTTCCGCTCGAGATCGAGACCCTCGCCCGACTGCTGATCGATGAGGTTCGCGAGCGGCATCTGCGGGTGACCACGGCCGAAAGCTGCACCGGCGGCCTGGTCGCGGCGGCCATCTGCTCCATCCCCGGGGCGTCAGACGTCTTCGAGCGCGGCTTCATCACCTACACCAACCGCGCCAAGGAGGAGATGCTGGGCATCCCCGGCGACATGCTCGCCGACTTCGGGGCGGTGTCGGAGCCTGTGGCGCGGATGATGGCCGAGGGCGCGTTGAACCACTCCCGCGCCCACATCGCCGTGGCCATCACCGGCGTGGCCGGCCCCGGCGGCGGCTCACCGATGAAGCCGGTCGGCACGGTCCATATCGCCACCGCGCGCAGCACGGCCGGCATCCGCCACCGCCACGAGGTGTTCGACGGCGAGACGCGGCTGGATGTGCAGCTGGCGGCCGTGGCCGTGGCGCTGCAGATGATGCGGGACGCGATTTAGGGGACTGCCTCCTTGGAGGCCGCGCGGTAGGGCCAGTCCCTGCGCCGGTCGGACCCGATGAGTTTATCGACCTGCCAGCCAAGGCCCGGGTCAGACTCGAAGTAGACACTCGGGCCGCCGCGTAGAAGCACGCGGACCCGTTCGCCCTCGACGTCGAACTCGCGATTGCAGCTAGTCGGAGAGTCGACCTCGTAGGTCTCCTGCGCCGGTCCCTTGTGAACCTTGTAGGCCTTGAGAATGGCCGCCTGCTTGCCGGCTATGAAGGGACGGACCACTTCGGCGTCCACGATTACGACTGCTTCAGCGACGGCTGCTCGCGCCCGCCGCCATTCCGCGGCCGGCGTCTGCTCGATGGCCGGCACAACGACCGCACAGGCCGCCGCGGCGCCCGGCACCGTCAGCCCGATGATGCCAATGCCGATGGAGACGCTCGCAATGATTGATCGCATACGGCCATGCCACTCCCTCAACCCGCCCCGTAAAGCACCCTCGCCCGCTCGTCGAAACACCGGATCAGCTTGTCGACCGCGTGATTGAAGTTGGCGTTGAGCAGGCGGTCGAGAAAGCCGACCTTGAACTCGAAGTCGATCTCGAACTCGACGCAGGTCCCCTGGTCGTGCTGCAGGAACCGCCAGCGGTTCTGCAGCCACCGGAACGGGCCGCTGATCAGCGAAACGTCGATGCAGCGCGCCGCCGCGTCGCGCCGCACATGGGTCGAGAACCGTTCGCGCAGGAACGAGAAGCCGACGCCGGCCTCGGCGTCCAGGGTGGTGACCCCGCCGCCCTCGTCGCGCTTGTTCCAGGTCCGCAGGCCGGTGATCCAGGGCACGAACTCGGGGTACCGCTCCACATCGCCGACCAGCTCGAACAGCTGGTCGGGCGTGTAGGGCAGGATTCTCGTTAGCCGGTGCTTCAAACAATCCCCCCGATCCGTTCACCCCGGCGCAGGCCGGAGTCCAGTTTCAAGAGCCGGAGTCGGATCAATCGTCCACCCATCCCCGCCCGCTGCCATGGGCCCCGGCCTTCGCCGGGGAGACGGAGAATGTATTAGCCCGCCGCTTCCTTCGCCTCGCGCGCCGCCTTGAGCCGCGCGAAGTCCTCGCCGGCGTGGTGCGAGGAGCGGGTCAGCGGGCTGGCCGAGACCATCAGGAAGCCCTTGGACCGGGCGATCTGCTCATAGGCGGCGAACTCGTCGGGCGTCACGAAGCGGTCGACGGCGGCGTGCTTGCGGGTCGGCTGCAGATACTGGCCGATGGTCAGGAAATCGACGCCGGCGCTGCGCATGTCGTCCATCACCTGCATGACCTCCTCCTTGGCCTCGCCCAGACCGACCATCAGGCCGGACTTGGTGAAGCGGCGGGGGTCGCGGTCCTTGACCCGCTCCAGCAGACGCAGGGAGTTGTAGTAGCGGGCCCCCGGGCGGATCGACAGGTACAGCCGGGGCACGGTCTCGAGGTTGTGGTTGAACACGTCCGGGGCCGAATCGATGACGATCTCCGCCGCGCCGTCCTTGCGCAGGAAGTCGGGGGTCAGGATCTCGATCGTCGTGCCCGGCGTGGCGGCGCGGATGGCGTAGACCACGGCCGCGAAGTGGGCGGCGCCCCCGTCGGCCAGGTCGTCCCGGTCCACGGAGGTGATGACGACATGCTTGAGGCCCATCTTCGCGACCGCCTCCGCCACGCGGGCCGGCTCGGTCGGGTCCAGCGGGTTGGGCTTGCCGGTGGCGACGTTGCAGAAGGCGCAGGCCCGGGTGCAGATCTCGCCCATGATCATCATGGTGGCGTGCTTCTGGGTCCAGCACTCGCCGATGTTCGGACAGGCCGCCTCCTCGCACACCGTGGTCAGGCCGTGCTGGCGGACGATGTCGCGGGTTTCACTGTAGCCGGCCGAGCCGGGCGCCCGCACGCGCAGCCAGTCCGGCTTGCGCAGCAGGGGCGTGTCCGGGCGGTTCTGCTTCTCGGGATGGCGCGGGCGCGCCTTGAGGGTGTCGATGACCGTCGCCATGGCGCCTAGATCGGCCTTCCGGGCCGCCGGATCAAGCGCCTGTCGCGGGAGCGGCCTTGCGAGGGACGCAAAAGCACGAAAACCTTGCGCCCATGCGTCGTCTGATCGCCCTCGCCGGACTGATCGTGCTCCTGTCCGGCTGCGGCGGGGCGGACGACCGCGCGCCGTTCACCGACAGCCGCATTCCGCCCTCGCTCGGCCCCGGTTTCTGGGCCCCGGAAGGCTGGGCCTGGGGCCTGATCGGGGTCGGCGCGGCGCCGGTGCAGCGCTATGGCGTGTCGAGCACGCTCACCGCGCCCCGGGCCAGTATCCTGATCCTGACAGGAGAGGGCGAAACGGCCGAAGTCTGGTTCGAGACCGTCCGCGACCTGAACGCCGCCGGCCATACGGTCTGGGTGCTGGAGCGCGCCGGACAGGGCGGCTCAGCCCGCTATGGCGGGCCCCACGACCTGATCCACGCCCCGACCTTCGACGACGACATCGCCGCCGTGAGGACGCTGTCCCGAACGCTGGCTCAGGGGGCGCCCGACGCCCCGGTGATCCTCATCGGCGCCGGCGTGGGCGGCCTCGTGGCCCTTCGCGCCGTCCAGCAGGGCGCGGCCGTCGACGGGCTGGTGCTGTCGGCGCCCGACCTGAAGCCGGACGGCGCGCTGGGCGGCTGGCAGACCTGGCTGGCCAAGGTCGGCCTCGGCGCGGTTCCGCAAGGGTTCGGCGCCGGCTGGAAGCGCGACGCGCCGAATGCCTTTACCCGCGGCTTGAGCGGAGACCGCGATCGCGGCGGACTGCAAACGGCCTGGCAAATCGCCAACCCCGACCTGCGCATGGGCGGGGTCAGCCTTGGCTGGCGAGGGGCCTTCGCGCTGGCTGCCACGGCCGCAACCGACGGCCTGCCGGCGACCGGAACCCCCACGCTCCTGCTGGCTGCGCCGGGCGGCGAGGGGGAGGCCGCCTGCGCAGCGCTGCCGAACTGCACCAAGGCGCCGTTGCCCGGAGCGAGACCCCTGCCCCACCTCGACCGGCCGGCCGTTCGAACCGCTTGGCGCGCCGGACTGGACTCGTTCGTGGTCGAACGGATCGCGGCGCGGGAGGCGGTGCGATTCCCGGCGCCGACCGCTACGCCGGCTCACGGTTTGTGACACATCTTTTCAACGCTCCCGGCGACCGATAGGGTCCCCTCAACAATACTGGTGGGAAACATTCGGGGAGTTCTGCCCACATGCCGCGTGCTTACGATGCGCGGGACGGAGAGCGGTCTGTCTTTGACGCCCTGCTCGAAGCCCGCGAACGATACGGGGCCAAGAAGCCGATCCTGGAGGACCAGGACCGCAATCCGCTCAGCTATACCGACCTGATCCGCGCCAGCTTCGCGCTCGGCCGCCGGATCGCCAGTTTCACCGACAAGGGTGAGCGGGTCGGGGTCCTGCTGCCGTCCGGATCCGGCGTCGTGGTCACCTTCTTCGGCCTGCATGCCTTCGGGCGCATCCCGACGATGCTGAACTTCACCTCCGGCCTGAGGAACCTGCGGGCCGCCTGCAAGCTGGCCGGCGTGAAGCGGGTGCTGACCGCGCACCGCTTCATCGAGCAGGGCAAGCTGCACGACCTGATCGACGCCCTCGAAGAGAGCGCCGAGGTCATCTACCTGGAGGACGTCCGCGAGAAGATCGGCCTTGCCGACAAGCTGTTCGCGGCCACCGCCGGGATATTCCCCAGGCAATTCAGGGTCCCCCTGAAGCCCGACGAACCGGGCGTGATCCTGTTCACCTCCGGCAGTTTCGGCGCGCCGCGCGGCGTGGTGCTGAGCCACGGCAACCTGGTCAGCAACGTGCGCCAGATCGAGGCTCACATCGACCTCGACCCCGACTGGGTGATGTTCAACCCGCTGCCGACCTTCCACTGCTTCGGCCTGACCGGCGGCGTGCTGCTGCCGATCCTCACCGGCATGAAGGCGTTCGAGTACCCCTCGCCGCTGCACATCAAGCAGATCCCGGCGCTCATCAAGGACAGCGGCGCCTCGATCCTGCTGGCCACCGACACCTTCCTCAACCAGTACGCCCGCTCGTCCGACGCCGACGAGCTGTCGGGCCTGAAGTTCATCGTCTGCGGCGCCGAGAAGGTGCGGGAGGAGACCCACAACCTGATCGCCGAGCGGTTCGGCCCGATTCCGGTCCTGGAAGGCTATGGCGCCACCGAGGCCTCGCCCGTGGTCGCCGTCAACACCCCGCTCGACAACCGTCGCGGCACCGTCGGCGGCATGCTGCCCGGCATGGAGACCCGTATCGAGCCGGTCGAGGGCATCAACGAGGGGGGCCGGCTGTTCCTGCGCGGGCCCAACGTCATGGCCGGCTATCTGAACGAGGCCGGCGGCGTCGATCCGCTGCCGGGCGGCTGGCACGACACCGGCGACGTGGTCGTCATGGAAGGCGACGAGCGCTGGGTGACCATCAAGGGCCGGGTGAAGCGCTTCGCCAAGATCGGCGGCGAGATGGTCTCCCTGACCGCCGCCGAGGATCTGGCCGTGGCCGTCTGGCCGGACGGCCGCCACGCCGTCATCGCCATGCCCGACAAGAAGAAGGGCGAGCGGCTGATCCTGTTCACCGATCGCGCCGACGCCGACGTCGGTCCGCTGGTCGCCCACGCCCAGAGCATCGGCGCGCCCGAGCTGACCGTGCCAAGGCGCATCATCAGGATCGCCGAGGTGCCCGTCCTGGGCACCGGCAAAACGGACTACGTCGCCATCCAGCGAATGGCCGAAACGGACTCGCGGGCGGCGTAGAACTTCGGGGGAAACGACCGATGGAACGACTGTCCGGATTTGCGCCGCAGGCGCTCAGTATCCTGCGTCTTGTCGCCGGCCTGGCCTATCTGCAGCACGGGCTGATGAAGATCTTCCAGTTTCCGGCCGCCGCCATGGAAGGGCCGCTGCCGCCGATCATGCTGGCGGCGGGCTGGCTGGAGATCGTCGGCGGGGTGTTGATCGCCCTGGGCCTGTTCACCCGCCCGGCCGCCTTCCTGATGTCGGGCATGATGGCCGTGGCCTACTGGATGGTCCACGGCTCGAAGGGCCTCTACCCGGCCACGAACGGCGGCGAGCCGGCCCTGCTGTTCTGTTTCATCTTCCTGTACCTGGCCTGCGCCGGGGGCGGCCCGCTCAGCCTGGACGCCATTGTGCGCAAGAAGACCTGATCAGACCGCGAGCTCGACCACGTCGGCGCGCGTGCAGGTGACGTTCAGGACGCTGGTCTCGACGTTCAGTCGTTCGACGACGGCGTCCTGGACGACCATTGTATAGCGGCGGCTGCGTTCGCCCAGGAACAGCGCCGGCTCCTGGCTTGTCAGCCCCAGCTTGCGGGTGAGCTCCAGATTGCCGTCCGAGAGGAAGCGAAGCCTGCCTTCCGGGTCGATCGTCGATGACCAGGCCGCCGTGGCGAAGGGATCGCTGGCGGCGATGACCAGCAGCTGCTGGAAGCCCGCCGCCCGGAACTGATCGGCCATCGCCACGAAGTCGGGCAGATGGACCTGATGACAGATCGGCGTGAAGGCGCCGGGCACGCCGATGATCAGCGAACGCTTGCCGGCCAGCAGCTGTTCGGTTCCGACCGGGCGGACAGCGCCGCCGACGAGTTCGGCCAGAGTCGCCGGCGGTACGCGGCGGCCTTTCTTGATGGGTCCCAGCATGCCCCGGTCTTACAGCCGTCGTTCCCACCGGGAGCTTAACGGCCGGTGCGACCGGACGTCTCAGAGGTGCAGAACCCTGCCAAAGCTGTCGAGCACCGCCTCATGCATCGCTTCGCTCATCGTCGGGTGGGCGAAGACGGTGGCCATCAGGTCCTCCTCGGTAGCCTCCAGCGTGATGGCGACGCCAAAGCCCTGGATCATCTCGGTGACCTCGTGGCCGATCATGTGGGCGCCGAGCAGCGCCCCGGTCTTGCCGTCGAACACCGTCTTGACGAAGCCCTCGGTCTCGCCGGCCGCCACGGCCTTGCCGTTGACGCGGAACGGGAATCGGCCGGCCTTGACCTCATAGCCGGCCGCCTTGGCCGCCGCCTCGGTCAGGCCGATGGAAGCGACCTGCGGGTTGGCGTAGGTGCAGCCCGGGATCGGGGTGTTGAGGTTGGCGGGCTTGAGGCCGGCGATGTGCTCGACGCAATGGACGCCCTCATGAGACGCCTTGTGCGCCAGCCAGGGCGCGCCTGCCACGTCGCCGATGGCGTAGAGGCCGGGCACATTGGTCGCGCAATGGCTGTCGGTGGCGACATGCCCGCGATCAAGTTTCACGCCCAAAGCTTCGAGGCCGAGGTTCTCGGTGTTGGCCGCGATCCCGACGGCGACAATGGCGACCTCGGCCTGCAGGGCCTCGGCCTTGCCGCCCACCTCCAGGTCAACCGTGACACCCGACTTGCTCTTGCTCAGCTTGGTGACCTTGGCTCCCACGCGGAAGACGATGCCGCGCTTCTCGAAGGCCTTCTTCGCGGCTTTGGAGACCTCCTCGTCCTCGACCGGCAGAATGCGGTCGACGGCTTCGATCACTGTAACCTCCGAGCCCAAAGCTCTGTAGAAGCTGGCGAATTCAATGCCGATGGCGCCGGAGCCGATGACGACCAGCGTTTTGGGCAGCGCCTTGGGCGCCAGGGCGTCGCGGTAGGTCCAGACCCGGTCGCCGTCGCTGGCCAGGCCCACGGTCGGGATCTCCCGCGCCCGGGCCCCGGTAGCGAGGATGACGTTCTTGCCCGTCACGGTCCGTGAGCCGCCGGCGGTCAGGGCCACGACCACCTTGGGCGCGGGGCTGCCCTTCTCGAGCTTCGCCGTTCCGGCGATGACCTCGATCCTGTGCTTCTTCATCAGGAAGGTGACGCCCTTGTTCATCGTCGCCGCGACGCCGCGCGACCGCTCGATGATCTTCGGGAAATCAAAACCCGCGCCCTTCACCGACAGGCCGTAGTCGGACAGGTGCGACAGCTGCTCATAGACCTCGCCGCTCTTGAGCAGCGCCTTGGTCGGGATACAGCCCCAGTTGAGGCAGACGCCGCCCAGCTCCGCCCGCTCGACGATGGCGGTCTTCAGACCCAGCTGGCTGGCGCGGATGGCGGCGACATAGCCGCCCGGGCCGGAACCGATGACGATGAGATCGAAGTCGCTCACGGGGAAATGCTCCAACAGGCTGACGGAAAGGACGGCGGGCGGTCGCGCCCGTCAGACGATCATCGTCAGAGGCTCTTCGATCAAAGGCTTGAAAGCCTGCAGGAATTTGGCCCCGATGGCCCCGTCGACCACGCGATGGTCGCAGGTCAGGGTCACCGTCATCACCGTCGCCACGGCTAGCTGGCCGTCCCTGACCACCGGACGCTGCTCGCCGGCCCCGACGCTCAGGATGCAGCCCTGCGGCTCGTTGATGATCGAGGCGAACTGCTTGATGCCCATCATGCCCATGTTGGAGATCGAGAAGGTGCCGCCCTGGAACTCCTCGGGCTTCAGCTTCTTGTCTCGCGCCCGGGCGGCCAGATCCTTGGCCTCGACGGCGATCTGCGCCAGGCCCTTGGTCTCGGCGGCGCGGATGATCGGGGTGATCAGGCCGCCGTCGATGGCCACCGCCATGGCGATGTCGGCATGGTGGTGCATGGCGATGCCTTCCGGCGTGTAGCTGGCGTTGGCTTCCGGCACCCGGCGCAGCGCGGTGGCCACCGCCTTGATCACCAGGTCGTTGACGCTGACCTTGACGCCGTCCTTCTCGAGCATGGCGTTGATCTTCACGCGCGCGGCCAGGAGGGCGTCGATCTCGACGTCGATGGTCAGCGGGAAGTGCGGCACGTCGCGGAAGCTCTCGGTCATCCGCCGGGCGATGGTCTTGCGCATGCCGTCGAGCGGCACGAGGTCGTAGCTGCCGGGCGCGATACCCATCTGCTCGAGCGACTGGACCTGACGCGGCGCAGCGGAGGGCTTGTCCTCCGTAGCCTTGGCGGAGGAAGGAGCCTTGCCGCGCGCGGCGTCGACGTCGGCCTTGATGACCCGGCCGTGCGGGCCGGAGCCGGCGATGGCCTTCAGATCCAGCCCGGCGGCCTGGGCCAGCCGGCGGGCCAGCGGCGAGGCGAACACGCGCTCGCCGTCGGCTCTCGGAGCGGGCATTGCGTCCTTCGACACGGGCGCTGGCGCGCCCTGCTCAGGAGGACGGGGTAATTTGCTTTCAGGCTCGGGACTCTTCTTCACGTCATCCTGAGCAGCCTGCGGAGCAGGCGTGTCGAAGGACGCAACGTCGCCCTCGCCGGCCAGCCGGGCGATCGGGGCGTTGACCTTGACGTTCTCGGTCCCGGCATCGACCAGCAGCGCCTCGATGACGCCTTCGTCGACGGCCTCGACCTCCATGGTCGCCTTGTCGGTCTCGATCTCGGCGATGACGTCGCCAGCGGCGACCGTGTCGCCAACCTTGACGTGCCACTTGGCGAGCGTCCCCTCCTCCATGGTCGGAGACAGGGCCGGCATCAGGATGTCGGTCACTGGGCGGCCTCCACATAGACCTCGGTATAGAGCTCGGACATCTCCGGCTCAGGCGACGTACGGGCGAACTCCGC
>JAUSPV010000132.1 GCA_030652755.1 Caulobacter sp.
GGCGGCGGCGGCGGCGGCGGCGGCGGCGGGCCCGCGCTTCCGCGCGGCAGCTACCGCGACAGCTGCAACGGAACCTACATGAGCGGCTGGACCCTCAACGCCTCCTGCCGCGACAGCAGCGGGCGGTGGAATCACACCTCGCTGGACACCCGCACCTGCGGGAATCGCGACATCGCCAACCTCAATGGCAGACTGAACTGCACAGGCGGCATCGGCGGCGGCGGCCAGCTCCCGGCCGGCAGCTACCGCGACAGCTGCAACAGCGCCTACATGACCGGCCCGACCCTGAACGCCGCCTGCCGCGACAACCGCGGCCGGTACGTGCGGACCACGCTGGACACCCGCACCTGCGGCCGGCGCGGCATCGACAACGTCAACGGCCGACTGACCTGCGCCGGCGACGGAGGCAACGCTGGCGCGATCACCCTCTGCACCCAGCCGGACTTCGGCGGCCGGTGCGAGACCATCGACCGCGCCGCGCCGCGCCTGGGTCGCTGGGAGATCGCCGACCGGGCCCGCTCGGCGCGGGTTCGCGGACGCTGGCAGGCCTGCAGCGACGCTGACTATCGCGGCCAGTGCGTGATCCTCGACCGCGATGTCCGCAATCTGGAGCGGATCGGCTACGGCCGCCGGATCTCCTCGGTGCGTCCCGTCCGCTGATCCTGGCGCAACGAAAAGCCCCCGCCGGCTGGACCGGCGGGGGCCTGATCGTTCTGTTGGAGGAGGGCTCCGGCGCTTGCGTCAGGCGGCGCTGACGGCTTCCTGCGGGTCGCGCAGCACGTAGCCGCGGCCCCAGACGGTCTCGATGTAGTGGTTGCCGCCCGAGGCGGTCGCCAGCTTCTTGCGCAGCTTGCAGATGAAGACGTCGATGATCTTCAGCTCGGGCTCGTCCATCCCGCCGTAGAGGTGGTTGAGGAACATTTCCTTGGTCAGGGTCGTACCCTTGCGGAGCGAGAGGAGCTCCAGCATCTGGTACTCCTTGCCGGTCAGGTGGACCCGCATGTTGTTCACCTCGACCGTCTTGGCGTCGAGGTTCACGCCGATCTCGCCGGTCTGGATCACCGCCTGGGCATGGCCCTTGGAACGGCGCACGACGGCGTGGATGCGGGCGACCATCTCGTCCTTGTGGAACGGCTTGGTCATGTAGTCGTCGGCGCCGCCGCCCAGGGTCTTCACCTTGGTGTCGATTTCCGAGGACCCGGACAGGATCATGATCGGCGTGTTGATCTTGCCGTTGCGCAGGGTGCGCAGCACGTCCATGCCGCTCATGTCCGGCAGGTTCAGGTCCAGCAGGATGAGGTCGTAGTCATAGATCTTGCCCAGATCCACGCCTTCCTCGCCGAGGTCCGTCGTATAGACGTTGAACCCCTCCGACTTAAGCATAAGCTCGATGGTCTGAGCCGTGGCGCTGTCATCTTCAATCAACAGTACGCGCATTGATCCCCTCCCCACGGCCCTCCCGCGGTAACGATTCAGACGAGGCGGAATCCGCCTCCGGAGCTCAATTCCGACATTGGAATTAAGCTGCTTTAAGACTGGTTAATGGTGAACCGCCCGTTGGAAAGAATCGTTAAGCCGATTTGCGAATCGGCGGCAACCCGCGATGTCGCGGCGGCGAGTCGCGGGCGGGATGACTCTTTCGTGATCGCCGAATCCCCAGTGAATCCCGTGGGATTCGCAAACCCCTTCAGGCGTTGACGCAAAAGGGTCGGAGCGGCGCGGGGAGGGGGCGGG
Organism: Caulobacter sp.; assembly: GCA_030652755.1. Taxonomy (GTDB): domain Bacteria; phylum Pseudomonadota; class Alphaproteobacteria; order Caulobacterales; family Caulobacteraceae; genus Caulobacter. The sequence goes on from JAUSPV010000132.1 coordinate 1,735, forward strand.
TCGGCGGCCCAGAGAACGCGGGTCGCGAGAAATGTTTGCGATCCGGAAAGGTCCCCCCGACTGCGACCGTTTGTCCGGGTCTTAACGACGCCGGCGTCAGACCGCTCGCACGGCCCGTTCGATGAAGCCGCCGCCGAGCACGCGCGAGGGTTCCTCCGGCGCGTAGAGCACGCAGGCCTGGCCGGGCGCGACGCCTTCTTCCAGCGTGTCGAGCGCTACGCCGACGGCGCCGTCGATCATCGTCAGCCGGCCGGGGACCGGCTCGCGGGTCGAGCGCACGCGGGCCAGCACGGGCCGCCCGGCCTGCGCGGCGTCCAGGATCGTCGCCTCGTCGCCCAGCCAGTTGTCTTCCTTCAGCGTCAGGGCGCGGGTCAGCAGCGCCTCGCGCGGGCCGACCACCACGTGGCGCCGGTCAGCGTCGATGCGCGTGACGAACAGCGGCTCACCCGTGCCGCCGCCGACGTTGAGACCCTTGCGCTGGCCGATGGTGTAGCGGGTCACGCCCTCGTGGCGGCCCAGCACCCGGCCGTCCATGTGAACGATGTCGCCGGCCACGGCGCCTTGCGGACGGAGCCGGTCGATGACCGTGTGGTACTTGCCCTCGGGCACGAAGCAGATGTCCTGGCTGTCGGGCTTGTCGGCCACCGACAGACCGATGTCGGCCGCCACGCCGCGCACCGCCGGCTTGGGCAGGCCGCCGAGCGGAAAGCGCAGGTAGTCGAGCTGCTCGCGCGTGGTGGCGAACAGGAAGTAGCTCTGGTCGCGGCCCGCGTCGGCCGCCCGGTGCAGCTGCGGCCCGGCGGCGGTATCCTCCCGGCGCACATAGTGGCCGGTGGCCATGGCCACGGCGCCCAGGTCGCGGGCGACGTCGAGCAGGTCGCGGAACTTGACCGTCTGGTTGCAGCGCACGCAGGGGATCGGCGTCTCGCCGCGCAGATAGGCGTCGGCGAACTCCTCGATGACCTGTTCCTTGAAGCGGCTTTCGTAGTCGAGGACGTAGTGGGGGATGCCGATCGCCTCGGCCGCCTGGCGGGCGTCGAGGATATCCTGGCCCGCGCAGCAGGCGCCCTTCTTCTGGATCGCCGCGCCGTGGTCATAGAGCTGCAGCGTCACGCCGACCACGTCATAGCCGGCCTTGGCCAGCAGCGCCGCCGTCACCGTCGAGTCGACGCCGCCCGACATGGCCGCGACCACGCGCGAGCCGGTCGGCAGGCCGACGGCTTGGCGCACGACGTCGTCGGCGATGTCCAGGGTGGAGGGCAGGGCGCTCATGGGGCGGATATAGAGGGTCGGGTCGGAAATTGCGACTGGAGGCGCGGGGACGAGCACGGAAGGACGTGTCCCTGACTACCCCAGCACCAGCAGGTCGCTCTCGCCACTGTCCGGCGGTGCGTCCGGCGCGGCGGCGACATGGGCGTCCATCCGGGCGAAGCCCTCCTCGATCTCCGCTTCGGTCATGTGCTCGAAGGTCGAGATGGCGCGCAGCTTCAGCCTGGCCGCCGCCTCCGCCGCGCTGGAGGCGTAGGTCTCGGTCACAGAGACGAGCGCCAAAGTCTTCAGCCCGACCGCCTCGAACACGCCGGCTGTGTCCGCCAGCGTCGGGAACATCTGCCGTTCGATCTCCAGGGCGCGGGGAAAGAACGTCTGCCACCAGCCGGCGGTCATGCGGTCGGAGAAAGGGCTGCGGATCAACAGTCGCCCACCCGGCTTCAGCACGCGGGCAATCTCGCGGGCGGCGGCGGCCCGGTCTGGCACATGGTGCAGCGACAGGAACATCAGCACCGCGTCGGCGGACTGGTCGGGCAGCGGCATCGCCGCCGCCTCGCCGCGAACATAGCGGACCGCCGGGTGGGCGGCGTTCGCCTCGGCGATGGCCCGCATCCGGTCGGCGGGCTCGACGCCCACGACGGGGCCGCCGAAGGCGTCTGCCAGGGCCGGAGTCAGGCGGCCGACGCCGCAGCCCAGATCGATGATCATCAGCGGTCGGCGAGCGGGCAGATGGGCGGCGAAACGCTCCATCCAGCGCGCCGCCACGCCGGCCGGCATGCGTCGGCCCTCGACGTAGGTCTTGTGCTGGTTGTCGTTGTAGTCGACCCGCTTGAGCGTCATTCGATACCTCCCGACAGACAGTTGCTCGTCGAATCCAGGAAGCGCAGTCGCCCCCGAGCGGCTTCGAGCAAGGCTGGCCGCGCCTTGGAACAGCGCGAGCTCAGCCGAGCAATCGCGCGCTTTCTCCCGCCGTTGTCAGCAGGGCGACCGCCGTCTTGTCGAAGGACACGAAGGTGTCGGCGCCGGCTTCCCTGCCCTGGTGAGCGATCACGGCATCCGCGAAGTCCCCGCCAGCCTCAAACATACTCAGGCCGGCCGCCAGCGTGCCGGCTTCAACGACGACATTGTCACCCGCCGCGAGCACGCGGATCGCCTCGGCGATATCGGGCCGTCGAAAGCGGTAGCGATAGGACAGCACCCAAGCCAGCTCGCACAGGGCCGGAACCGTGAGGACGATGGTTGTCGCACTCTGTAGCGTATCCGCCGCCGCCAAGTACTGTTGTTCGTCATCGCGCGTCAGCGCGCGCACGAGAACGTTGGTGTCCGGCGTGATCTTCAAAGCTCGCCAGCCCAGCCCTTGGCGATGGTCTCATTGATCTCCTCGATCGTGAAACTGGGACCGCCCTCGCGATGGAGCATTCCGAAGGCGTCGGAAATCTTGCCCGTCTTGCGCGCCGCGCCGACATCGAGCCGGCCGTCTGGCCGTGTATTCACTTCGATCTGGTCGCCGGGGCCTACGCCGAGATGCCGCAGCAGCCCCTTGCGGAGCGTAATCTGACCCTTGGCTGTGACTGTGAGTATGGTCATACGCCAAATGTAAGGCACAAGTGCCTTACCCTCAAGCCGCCCCTCTACCGCAGCATGTCCAGCAGCGAGCTCTGCTTGAGCATGTTGAACACCTGGGCGCTGGCCTGCACCGCCACCTGGGCCTGTTCCAGCTTCGTGATCGCCAGCGGCATGTCGGCGTCGGTGATGGCGCCGACCATGCCTTCCAGCATGGCCTTGCGGTCTTCCTGGGCGGCCAGGGTCTTGTCGACGCGGTTCTGGATCAGGCCGTTGCGCGCCGCGTAGTCGGTGACGGTCGAGCGGGCGGAGTCAAAGGCGCCCAGCATGCCCTGCAGGAAGGTCTCCTGGGCCGGAGTCAGCTTGCCGGTGAAGTCTCCGTTGGCCTCGACGTACGCCTGCATCTGGCGGAAGGCGTCGAACGTGCCCGTGCCGACGTCGGCGGCCAGGAAGCCGGTCTCGATGGTGGTCGACTCGTCCAGCTGGTTCACCGGCTTGAGGCCGTCATTGTTGAACAGGTCGGCGATGGCCGGGGCGGCGGTCAGGTCGGTGATCTTGCGGGCGCTGGTGGCAGGGGTGTCGACCTGGCCGCCGGAGAACAGGTAGCGGCCGCCGAACGTGGCGTTCAGCGAGTCCGAGGCGGCCGAGAACCAGGCGGACATCTCGCCCATCAGCGCCTCGCCCCGTCCGGTGGCGATGGCCTCGGCGATGGCCTGACGGGCGCTCTGCACGGAGTCGGCGACCTGGTTCAGGGCCAGGTCCTGGGCCTCGAGCTTGGAGGTCAGCATGTCGCCCTGGGCCAGGAAGCCCTCGACCTTGGTCTGGATCGAGCGGGTGGCCAGCAGGGTCTCGGCCTGGCGGGCGTAGCCCTTGAGGTCGGTGGCGTTCTTCTGGCTGGAGACCTGGGTGTTGGCTTCCTGCTGCCGGACCTGGGCCTGCATCAGGTGGTTGAGGACGGTGCTGTAGCTGTTGGCTGTGGCGACGCGGTTCATGGCTCTAGCCCACCATCTGCAGGAGGACGTCGTACAGATCCTTGCCGGCCTGAACGAGCCGGGCCGAGGCGCTGAAGGCCTGCTGGTAGGTCGTCATGCTGATCAGTTCCTGGTCGAGGTTGACGCCCTCGGCGGAGCTCCGGCGGGTGTCGGCCTCGGCGGCCACGGCCAGGGCGATTTCCTGGCGGGAGATGGCGTTCTCGGCCTTGCGACCAATCGAGCCGGCGAATTCGGCGGCGTATCGCGAGACGGACATCGAGCCCGCTGTCGAGCCGCCGACCGCGTCGAACCGGGTGATGGCCTGGCCCGCGGCCGCCAGTTTCTGGGCGCCGCGGCCGTCGCCGATGGCCAGCGCCGGGCGGCCGAGCGCCGCCTGGGCAGGGTCGAATGTGGCCAGCGCCAGTTTGGTCGGCGAGGCGGCGATGTCGCTGCGCACCTCGAAGCTGGTGACGCGCGAGGCCCGCTGGGCCTGGCCGACGCCGAACAGTTCCGACACCGACGGTCCGCCCGGCCCGCGCGAGGTGTTGTCGTTGACGACCGACACGGTCTGGCCCGAGGTCCCGGCAAAACTCAGGGCCCCGTCGGCGTCGAGCGTGAACTGTCCATAGAGGCCGACGCCGCCGGCGCTGGCGTTCAGGGCGTTGACCAGATCCTGCATCGTGCCGCCGGCCGGAATGGCCACGGTGACGTCGCGGATCCGGGCGCCGTCCTTGCCGGCGACGCGCAAGGCCATGGTGTCGCCGGCCGTGAACCCGTGCGGGTCGGTCGAGGCGAGGCCCGTCTCGTAGTAGGGATGGCCGCTGGAGGTGACGAGGTCGTTCAGCCCGAAGAAGTGCGAGAAGCCCTTGCCGGCCCGCGTCGATGGCGTGGTCGCGGGGTCGACGACAGCCACGCCGGCGCCCCCGTTCGCCGAAAGGGTCAGGGCTCCGTTCGCGAAGCTGGCCGTGCCCTGACCGCCGAGCTGACCGTTCAGGGTGGCCATGAAGCTGGCGGGCGTGAAGCCGGTGGTCGTGGCGCCGCCGTCGACGCTCATCGTGCCGGCGTCGAAGTCGATGTCGACCTGGCGGGAGACGACCCCGGCCGAGTCGACGATGACCACGCTGGTGCGGCCGCTGAAGCCTCCGACAGCGGTCGAAAGGTCCATGCCGGTGTCGCGACCGGTCAGGCTGGCCGGCGCGGGCACGGCGGAGGCGGCGTTGTGGGCGCGGTTCAGCTCGTCGACCGCGCGGGTCACGAACTCCGACAGCTGGTCGCCCAGCGCCGGCAGCTCGCTGTCGCGCAGGTCGATCAGGCCGCGCAGCTCGCCGCTGGTGATCCGGGCGCGCAGCGATGGCTCGCCGCTGGCGCCGGGCAGGGAGACGGTGATTTCGCCGGAGGCGCCGTCCGTGCGGACATACTTCAGCTCCGCCGCGCCGCCGGCGCCGGCCAGGGCGTTGCCGTCCGAGGCGCGGATCACGAAGCCGCCGTTGGTGCGCGGGGTGACGCTGACGTCCATCAGGCTGGACAGCTCGTTGATCAGCTGGCTCTGGATGTTCTCCGGGCCGGTGGCGTCGCCGCCCTGGATCATGGCCCGGCTGATGTCGCCGTTGAGGTCGTCGATCTGCTTGAGCAGCTGGTTGGTGCGGTCGATGACCGCGCCGATGCGGCTGTCCGCCTCCACCGCCATCGCCTTTAGCGAGGTGGAGATGCGCGTGGCCTCGCTCAGGAAGTCGGTGACGCTGTCGATGGCCTGGTCGCGGCGGATGGACGAGGCGGCGTCGGACGAGGCGGCGGTGAAGGCGGCGTAGACCTCGTCCAGGCGGGTAAAGAAGGAGCTGTTGTCGCCCGGGTTGCCGAACAGGGCCTGGGCGCGGTCCATGGCCGTGGCGATGACGCCCGCCTGGGACGCGGAGGCGGTAGCCGTCAGCGAGGCGCGCTGCAGGAACTGGTCGGCGGCCCGGCGGATCTGGGTGACGCTGACCCCCGCGCCCAGTCCTCCGGACACCAGCGGGGCCTGGTCGACGACCTTGCGGACGTATCCGGGGGTGTTGATGTTGGCGATGTTGTCCGAGACCGTCCGCAGACCGGTCTGGGCGGCCATCAGGCCACTGTTGGCGGACGACAGGATCGCGGCGAGGCTCATGATGTTCTCGCGTTCAGCCCGGCAAAGCCTGACGCACGAACCGGCGCATTTTGCCGGGCCGATGCAGGCGCGGGCCTGCTGGTCGATGCTAAGCCATTGATAATCATAGACTTTGATTCCACGGGCCTGTTGACCCGCTGATCCACAGCGCAAGGACGGCGCCAGACGCCGACGGGCGGCATTTCGCGCCCTGTCGACCCGCTATGGCCCGGCAAAAAGCGCACCGAGGGGGCAGGCGAGGGTAGGGTTCGGGGTCCAACAAAGCGCAGTTAAAACAATGAGTTGATGGCCTTTCGTCGACTTGGCCCGGCCGTTGCTACCTGTCTGTCGAATGATCCGGGCGCAGCAGGCGCCGAACCTACAGTCACCGCCCAGGGGCGTTTCAGCCTGCCATGACCGCGTTTGCGTCCATCATCATCGCCGCCCTGCCGGGCCTCGGCGCCAAGTCCGGCGCCGACAGCGCCGTGACGGCTGACGGCCAGGCGATGGCTGGCCAGGCCTCCGGCGGCGTGTTCGAGACGCTGATGGCGACGCTGACCGGCGCCGCGCCGGCTCAGCCTGACGCCCGGGCCGCCGCCGCGATTTCGATGCCGGTCCCGACCGCCGCCGCCGTTGGCGCGAATTTCGGGACGCCGAACGCCCTGCTGCCGGGCTCGACGTCCGAAGAGGCCGTCGCGCTCTCCCCGGTTCTCGCCGACAACACCTCGCTTGAAAACGCCGCCGCCGAGGCCCTGGCCGCCGCCGGCGCCGTGGTCGTCGCGCCCACGCCGGCGGCCTCGAAGACCTCCGCCACCGCCGATGGCGAATCCGTGGTCCCCGCGGCCGCCCCGTCGCCGCGCGCGGTCACCGATACCAGCGTTGAGGCGGATGATCCGGGCGTTCCGGTCGCGGCCACGTCAACCGCCGGGTCGGCTGCCGACGTCGCGCTATCGGCCGACATGCCGACCCGGGTCGCCGATGTCGCGGGTCGCGGGAGTCCCTCCGCGTCCGCCGCGCCGGCGACGGCTCCGGTCCCGCTCCCAGCGACTCCGCCGGCAATGGCCGCCGATGCGTCGGTCGACACGGTCGCCGCCCACGCCGCGCCGGAAGCCGTCGCCGACGCGCCCGTCGCGCCGCCGCCGACCACCCCCGCGCCCCGGTCCGCGTCCGCCGCGCCGACGACGGCTCCCGTCCCGCTCCCCGCCACTCCGGCGGTGATGGCCGCCGGTGCGTCGGTCGACACGGCCGCCGCCCGCCCCGCGCCGGAAGCCGTCGCCGACTTGCCCGTCGCGCCGCCCACGATCGCCGCGCCCCGGTCCGCGACCGAAGCGGTGACCAGCCTGGTCGGCCGGATCCTCGACGGCGCCCGCAAGCTCGAGACGGAAGCGGCCGTCCGTCAGGCCGCCGCGGACGCCGCGCCGCCGGTCGAGGCTTCGGCCGACGGCGTCGTCGACACGCCTGTGGAACTGGCGGTCGACACCGCCCTGTCGCCCGACGCGCCTGTCCCGGGCGAGGCCGCCGTCGTCGAGGCGCCGGTGGTTCCGGCCTCCGCCTCCAGCCGCCGCGCGGCGCGCGCTGACGCCGCCCGCGTCGATGTTTCCGGCGAAACCGCGGCGCCCGCCGCGCCCGACCTGAAGCCCGACGCCCGTCCGACCGCGAACGCCGCGCCGGCTCCGCTCGTCCGGCCTGAGCCTTCGTTGGCCCCGGTCCCGGTCGCCGACACCGGCGCCGCGCCGGACCAGGCGACCCTCGACGCCACGCCCGCCGCGCCCACGCTGCAAGCCGCGGCCGAGGCCCCGCCCGAGACCGCGCCGACGCGTGGTTCGCCGGAGACCGTCGCCCGGTTGGCCTCGGACATCGCCCGCAAGCTCGAGGGCAGGACCACCCGCTTCGACGTTCAGCTCGATCCGCTGGGCCTGGGCAAGGTCGATGTGAGCATCGAGATCAACGCCGATGGTCGCCTGAGCGCGTCCCTGTCGTTCGACTCCGCCCAGACCGCCGCCGACCTGCGCGGCCGGGCCGCCGAGCTGCGCCAGGCGCTCGAGAAGGCCGGGTTCGACCTGGCCGACGGCGGCCTGTCCTTCGACATGAACAATCCGGGCGGCTCCACGGGTCGCGAGACGCGCGAGACGCTCGCCGCCTGGTCCAGCCGCGCCTTCCAGACCGCCCGGTCCGGCCTTGAACAGGCCGACGTCCTGGCCGCCCGCTCCCCCTCGTCACGCACGCCATCCGGCGGCGTCGACATCCGCATTTGAGGCTCCCATGGTTGACGCAGTCAGCGCCGGCAACGCCGTTCTCGACAAGATAAACAGCTCCCGCAACAGCCTGGCCGACAGCAAGGAGACCTTCCTGGCGCTGCTGACCACGCAGCTGAAGAACCAGGATCCGCTGTCGCCGCTCGATTCCAACGAGTTCACCGCCCAGATCGTGCAGATGACCGGGGTCGAGCAGCAGCTGCTGACCAACGACCTTCTGGCCATGCTGGTGGGCATGAACGACGGCGGTCTGGCCGGTTCGGTCAACCTGATCGGCAAGACCGTCACCGCCGCCACCAACCAGGCCACGCTGAAGGACGGCCAGTCGGCCTGGACCTTCGACCTGGGCCGCGCAGCGACGAGCGTGAAGTACGAGGTCCTGAACTCGGCCGGCCAGACGGTGTTCTCGCGCACCGACCAGGCCGTCGGCGCCGGTGAGCGCGCCTTTGAGTGGGACGGCAAGACCACCCAGGGCACCCAGCTGCCCAACGGCGGAACCTACAGCCTGAAGATCACCGCCACCGGTTCCAGCGGCGAGACCATCAACACCAACATCTACACCACCGGCGTCGCGTCGGCGGTTGAAACCCTCAACGGCCAGACGGTCGTCAGCATCGGCAAGCTCAAGATCCCGCTCAGCGCGATCTTGAGCGTGCAGCAGACCGTCTAGGCCTCAGAAACCCAGTGCAGGAAGGATAACCCTCCATGAGCATCAACAGCGCCATGCTGGCCGGCGTCACCGGTCTGATCTCGAACTCGCAGTCCCTGGCCGCGATCTCGGACAACATCGCCAACGTCAACACCGTTGGCTACAAGCGCTCGCAGGCCAACTTCCAGACGCTGGTCAGCGGCCGCAACTCCGGCTCGGCCTATGCCGCCGGGGGCGTCACCGCCACGACGCGGCGGTTCATCACCACCCAGGGCCTTCCGACCCAGTCCAGCCGCAACACCGACCTGTCGATCTCGGGCAACGGCTTCTTCGTCGTCACCGAGAAGGCGGAGAACCTGACCGCCGCCGACGCCCGGTCGTTCACCCGCGCCGGCTCGTTCCAGCTCGACAGCATGGGCTACCTGCGCAACGACGCGGGCCTGTACCTGCAGGGCTGGCTGACCGACGGCGAGGGCGTGATCACCACCGATCCGTCCGACATCACGCGTCTGCAGTCGATCAACGTCGCGTCGGTCGGCGGCGCCGCCGAGCAGACCACCCGCGTGACGGTCAACGCCAACCTCGACGCCAGCCAGGATCTGTCGGCGGAGGTCACCGGCGGCACCTACGATCCGACCACCAACTCGATGGCCATGTATGATCCCGACCTGGGCGTCGGGGTGAAGCCGGACTTCTGGATCCAGGTGCCGGTCTCCGACTCCAAGGGCGGCAAGCGCACGGTCCAGATCGACTTCCTGCGCAGCGCCACGCCCAACCAGTGGTACGCCGAAGTGCGCGCCGTGCCGGCCAGTGACGTGGAACTGGGCGCGGGCCTCAACAATGGCCAGCTGGCTGTCGGCATGGTGGCCTTCACCGAGGACGGCCGCCTCGACACCGGCGCCACATTCGCCGCGCCGCTCTCGCCGCTGTTCGCGGACTGGAACGATCCTGTGATCAGCTTCGGCGCCTCGTCCGACGCAGCGCCCGGCGCTAGCGCGGTCAAATGGGCCACCGGCCTGGGCATCGGCGACCAGGACATCCGCCTTGAACTGGGCGGCGCCGCCGGCGGCATCACCAGCTTCGACAGTGAAAGCATCCTGCAGTCGGTCAGCACCAACGGCACCGCCTTCGGCAACCTGACCGACATCGAGATCGACGATCAGGGCTTCGTGACCGCGATCTTCGACAACGGCATCTCGCGCCAGATCGCCCAGGTGGCGATCGCCACCTTCCCCAACGCCGACGGCCTGATCCCGACCAACGGAAATGCCTTTCGCGTCAGTCAGGACAGCGGAACCTACAACTTCAAGACCGCGGGCAGCGGCGGAGCCGGCTATATCGCGCCCTCGACCCTCGAAGCTTCCACAGTGGACCTGTCGAGCGAGTTTACCGGCCTGATCACCACGCAAAGAGCCTACTCGGCGTCCTCGAAAATCATCACGACGGCGGATCAGATGCTGGAGGAGCTTCTGAATATCAAGCGCTAGTCTTGATGTTTAGGGAGCTTTAATTCAGATGTATCACAATGAAACACGGTCATTAACTTGCAAGCGATGGTGGTTAAGCTGCCTAAACCATCGCGCTTTACCGCATGTTATTTCAAGTGGTGCATCTTCCTCCCGATCAGTCTTGGTGAGAGAGGCGTAGAAGATGCTTCAGCAGCAGCGCGTGAACAGCAGAGGCGAGAAGTACGTGATCGGTCCGACCGGCGCGCCGCTGACGCTGGGCGACCTGCCGCCGGCCAATACCGAGCGCTGGGTGATCCGGCGCAAGGCGGAGGTGGTGGCGGCCGTGCGGGGAGGACTTCTGACGCTGGACGAGGCCTGCGATCGCTATCGCCTCACCAACGAAGAATTCCTGACCTGGCAAAAATCGATCGACCGTCATGGCCTCGCCGGCCTGCGGACGACGAGGTTGCAACAGTATCGCTGAGCCGCCTGCCCCCCACAGGGCTCAGCACATGCGCGGCCGCGTTCCGGAAACGGGACGCGGCCGTTGCATTTCGGCCATCCCTCCGGCCGCGGCCTCCGCCGCTCCTTAAGAGGGCGTTTACCCTGCACCCGGTAATTCCTGCCTAGCAGCGCGGGCCCTGTTGGCTCGTCGCGCCTTTGGTTGGGTAGGGGCGGTCCAGCGTGGAAGGGTTGATGAACGGCGTTCGCGCCTTCGGGGTTGCCCGACTCGCCGCCATGCTCGGCATCGGCGCGGCGTTGATCGCCGGCCTGATCTGGCTGGGCGCGACGCTCGGCGCCCAGCCCAAGGCGCTGCTCTATTCGAACCTCGACATGAAGGAAGCCTCCAGCGTCGTCCAGGCGCTGGACCAGGCCGGCATCAGCTACGAGCTGAAGGGCGACGGGACCACCATCATGGTGCCGCGCGACAAGGTCGCCGCCACCCGGCTGATGATTTCCGGCAAGGGCCTGGTGACGTCCGGATCGGTCGGCTACGAAATCTTCGATCAGGGCGCCACGCTCGGCCAGACCGACTTCGTCCAGCAGCTGAACCGCCAGCGCGCCCTGGAAGGCGAACTGTCGCGCACCATCCGCTCGCTCGACGGCGTCACCTTTGCCCGCGTCCACCTGAACCTGCCGCGCCGGCAGCTGTTCCAGGAAGAGGCCGAGCCCCCGTCCGGCTCGGTGACCATCGGCATCGGCGGTCGCAAGCCGACCGAGGATCAGGTCCAGGCGGTGCAGAACCTCGTCGCCGGCGCCGTGCCGGGGCTGAAGGCCGAACAGGTCTCGGTCATCGATCAGCACGGCAAGACCCTGTCGATCGGCGGCTCGTCGATGACCAGCAAGCTGGCTGACGATCGCAAGACCGAGGTCGAGCGCAAGCTGGCCGCGCGCATCAAGGAACTGGTCGAGGGCGTCGTCGGACCCGGACGCTCCCGCGTCGAGGTCAGCGCCGACATCGACATGGCCCGGGTCACCGAGCAGGAAACCACCTACGACCCCGACGGCCAGGTCATCCGCTCCGAGCAGACCGGCGAGGAGAACGCCCAGGAGTCGGAGGGTAATGGCCCCAACGCGGTCTCCGCGGCCGGCAACATCCCGGGCGGCGCCATCCCGCTGCCGGGCGGCGGCGTCGGCTCGACCAGCGGCCGCAACGAAGCGACGACGAACTACGAGATCAGCAACAAGACCCGCACCGAGGTGCGCGAGCCAGGGGCGATCAAGAAGATCTCCGTCGCGGTCGCCGTTGACGGCGTCACCGCCGCCGGCGCCGATGGCAAGCCCGGCGCCTACACGCCGCGGTCGGCCGATGAACTGGAACGGCTGGATGAACTGGTGAAGGCCGCCGTCGGCTACGACACCACGCGCGGCGACATCGTGAAGGTGACCAACGTCCGGTTCGCGCGCGAGGCGGTCGACACCACGGGCGGCGAGACCGGCCTGCTGGCCAGCTTCGACAAGAACGACATCATGCGCGCCGTCGAACTGGCGGTCCTCGGCATCGTCGCCGTCCTGATCATGATCTTCGGCGTGCGGCCGCTGCTCAAGAGTCTGGTCGCCGGCGGCGGCGCTCGCGCCGGCCTGCCGGCCCTGGCCGGCGGCCCGCAGGCCACGCGGCTGGTCACCACGCCCGAGGGCGCCCAGTACCAGATCCAGGTCGATCCGAGCACCGGCGAGCCTCTGGCGCTGCCCGGCCCCGACCTCGACCAGCGTATCGACATCGCCCGGATCGAGGGCCAGGTCCGCGCCTCGTCGGTCAAGCGTGTGGCGGACTTCGTCGACAAGCACCCTGACGAGTCCGTCTCGATCCTCCGCTCCTGGCTGCACGAGACGACATGAGCCTCCTTCGCCAAGGCTTCGGAGGCCAGGGCCTCCCCCGTGCAAGGCAAGCCCCGACGGGACTTGTCCCGCGTAGCTTCCGCCTTCGCCAAGGCTTCGGCGGACAGGCCTCCAGGGGACTTGTCCTGCGAAGCTCCGGCAGGAGCGAAGCGGGATGACCAAGAAGAGCAAGGCCATCGTCGACCCCAGCAAGCTGAGCGGCCCGGAAAAGGCCGCCGTGGTGCTGCTGGCGCTCGGCGAGGATCACACCGCGATCTGGGCGGCCCTGGACGAGGAGGAGATCAAGGAGGTCTCCCAGGCCATGGCGTCGCTGGGCAGCGTCGCCTCGACGGCGGTCGAGGAGCTGCTGGTCGAGTTCGTCTCCGGCATGTCGGCCAGCGGCGCGATCATGGGCAGCTTCGAGCAGACCCAGCGGCTGCTGCACAGCTTCCTGCCGCCCGAGAAGGTCGACGCCCTGATGGAGGAGATCCGCGGTCCGGCGGGTCGCACCATGTGGGACAAGCTGGGCAACGTGAACGAGGCGGTGCTCGCCAACTACCTGAAGAACGAATACCCGCAGACGGTCGCGGTGGTGCTCAGCAAGATAAAGGGCGACCACGCCTCGCGCGTGCTGGCCGCGCTTCCCGAGGACTTCGCCCTGGAGTGCGTGCAGCGGATGCTGCGCATGGAGCCGGTCCAGCGCGAGATCCTCGACAAGATCGAACAGACGCTCCGGACCGAGTTCATGTCCAACCTGGCGCGCACTTCCAAGCGCGACAGCCACGAGATGATGGCGGAGATCTTCAACAACTTCGACCGCCAGACCGAGGCCCGGTTCATCGCCGCCCTCGAGGAGCGCAACCGCGAGAGCGCCGAGCGTATCCGGGCGCTGATGTTCGTCTTCGAGGACCTCAGCAAACTCGACCCCGGCGGCGTCCAGACGCTGCTGCGCGCGGTCGAGAAGGGCCAGCTGGCGCTGGCGCTCAAGGGTTCGTCGGACGCGCTGCGCGAGATGTTCTTCTCCAACATGTCCGAGCGCGCCAGCAAGATCATGCGCGATGACATGGACAACATGGGCCCGGTGCGCCTGCGCGATGTCGACCAGGCCCAGATGGCGATGGTTCAGGCGGCCAAGGACCTGGCGGCCAAGGGCGAGATCATGCTGGCCGGGTCCGGCGGCGACGATGAGTTGATCTACTGATGAGCACCTCCGTCCCCCGTCCCTTCGCGTTCGACACCGTCTTCGATGACGCCGGATCGATCGCATGGCAGCCGCCCGTCCGGCGCAAGCATTACTCCGCCGAGGAGGTCGAGGCCGCCCGCGTCGCCGGCTTTGCCGAGGGCGAACGCTCGGCCGTCGCCGAGGCCGAGGCCAGGGCCGCCGACGCGCTGGCCGACATCGCCCGCGCCGCCCGCGCCGCCCTGGGCGCCCTGCAGGGCGTGGCCCATGGTCACCGCGTCGACTCCGCCAACCTGGCCCTGGCGGCCGCCCGCCGCATCGCCGACGCCGCCCTGGACCGCTTCCCCGAAGCACCGCTGGCCGCCGCTCTGGAGGCCCTGGCCCGCGAACTCGAGGCCGAGCCTCGCCTGATCGTCCGCGTCGCGCCCGACCTGCAGGAGCGGCTTCAGCTGGTGCTCAACCACACCGCCGAGGCGGTCGGCTTCGAGGGTCAGATCCTGGCCCGGGCCGAGCCTGGAATGCTGCCCGCCGCCTTTGTCCTGGATTGGGGAGACGGCAAAGCCGCCTTCGATCCGCGGGACGCCGCCCTTCGCGTCGCCGCCGCCCTCGACGCGGCGCTCGCCGCCGAGGGCCTGCACGCCGAACCCCTCCTTTCCGCCAGCGAGACCGACGATGTCTGACGAGACCAATCTCACGCTCGACGAGTTCGCCCCGGACGAGGGCCTGGCCACTGAAATGATGGTCAACATGGGCGACAAGACCGCCGCCGACCTGGCGCCGGTGTTTGACGTGCCGGTGCACATCTCCGCCGTGCTCGGCCGGGCCAGCCTGTCGGTCGCCCAGCTGCTGCATCTGGGACAGGGCAGCGTGCTGGAGCTGGACCGCAAGGTCGGCGAGGCCATCGACATCTATGTGAACAACCGCCTGGTCGCCCGGGGCGAGGTCGTCGTCGTCGACGATCGCCTGGGCGTGACCATGACCGAAATCATCAAGGACGGCGACACGAACGCCTGATCGGCGGGCGTGTAGCAGGGAGATTACCGATGCGGCTTCTGGTCGTCGGACGTTTGAACGGACAGCTGTCCCTCGCCGTGAAGATGGCGATGCAGGCCGGCGCCAAGGTGTCGCATGTGGAGACGGTGGAGGCCGCCACCCAGGCGCTGCGCGCCGGGCAGGGCGCCGACCTCTTGATGGTCGACTATGACCTCGACATCGCCGGGCTGATCGCCACCAACGAGGCCGAGCGCATCCGCGTGCCGGTGGTGGCCTGCGGCGTCGCCGCCGATCCGAAGCGGGCCGGGGACGCCATCCGCGCCGGGGCCAAGGAGTTCATCCCCCTGCCGCCCGAGGCGGACCTGATCGCCGCGGTGCTGGCGGCGATCGGCGACGACAACCGGCCGATGATCGCCCGCGACCCGATCATGGAAGTGGTCATCAAGCTGGCCGACCAGATCGCGCCGTCCGACGCCTCGATCCTGATCACCGGCGAAAGCGGCGTCGGCAAGGAGGTGATGGCCCGCTACGTCCACACCAAGTCGCGCCGCGCCAACAAGCCGTTCATCAGCGTCAACTGCGCCGCCATTCCCGAAAACCTGCTCGAGAGCGAGCTGTTCGGCCACGAGAAGGGCG
>JAUSPV010000141.1 GCA_030652755.1 Caulobacter sp.
ATGCCCAGCTTGTCGCGGCAGTAGATCACCTGCACCGCAAAGGCTTCGTTGAGTTCCCATAAATCAATGTCACCGACTTGGAGTCCGAGTTTTTTCAACACCTTAGGCACCGCGAACACCGGGCCGATGCCCATTTCGTCAGGCTCGCAGCCGGCGGCGGCCCAGGACACGAAACGGCCCAGCGGCTCGAGGCCGCGGCGTTCGGCTTCCTTGGCTTCCATCACCACCACGGCGGCGGCGCCGTCCGACAGCTGGCTGGCGTTGCCGGCGGTGACGAAGTTGCCCTCGCCCTTGACCGGCGCGAGCTTGGCGAGGCCTTCCAGGGTGGTTTCCGGACGGTTGCACTCGTCCTTGTCGACCACGTAGTCGACCAGGGTCTCTTCCTTGGTCTCCTTGTTGACCAGCTTCATCTTGGTGGCCATCGGGACGATCTCGTCGTCGAACTTGCCCGAGGCCTGGGCCGCAGCCGTCCGGCGCTGGGATTCGAGGCTGTATTCGTCCTGGTATTCGCGGCTGACGCCGTAGCGCTTGGCGACGATGTCGGCGGTGTCGATCATGGCCATGAAGATCGCCGGGGCGATCTCCATCAGCCTGGGATCAACGGTGCCCGAGCCGCCCATGCCGCCGCCCGGGATGGAGATGCTCTCCACGCCGCCGGCCACGACGCAGTCGGCGCCGTCCCCACGGATGTGGTTGGCGGCCATGGCGATGGCCTGCAGGCCCGAGGAGCAGAAGCGGTTGATGGTCACGCCGCCGGTGGTCACCGGCATGCCGGCCAGCAGGGCGGCCAGGCGACCGATGTTGGCCGCGCCGTGGGCGTTGTTGCCCAGGTAGCAGTCCTCGATGTCGGCCGGGTCGACGCCCGACTTGGCCACTGCATGCTTGATGGCGTGGGCGGCCATGCTCATGGGCGGGGTGACGTTAAATCCGCCGCGGCCCGCCTTGGCGAGGCCGGTGCGGGCGTAGGACACGATGACGGCTTCGCGCATCTGGCGTTTTTCCCTTTGTCTCTCAAACACTCGTTCGAATGGTGCGCCGCACCCTAGGCGAACCCTGCCGCAAGGAAAAGATCACGCGCGCGTCAACCTGGGAGGAGGGGTTGGCGGGGGCGAACAGTCTTCCCTGAATGCCCCTTCGGTTATAAGCTCCAAGCCTCATTCGAGGATGCGATGACGAACGCGCAACGCCGGCTGGCCATTAAGGCGCTGATCAAGAAGCACACGGCGACGAATACCGTGAGCAAGGCCGTGGCCCGCAAAGTGCTTATCGAAGAAGGCATATACACGAAGAAGGGGGATCTGCGCGTCGAGTACGGCGGAAGCCCCAAGAAGGCCAAAACCGCGGCTTGAGCCGGCTGGCGACCTCCTTCGTGCTCGGCTACCACGGCTGTGAGCGTGGGATCGCCAATCGCGCTGTCGCCGGCGAGATCGATCTGCTCCAGAGCAACAAGGACTTCGACTGGCTGGGCCCGGGAGCCTACTTCTGGGAGTCTGATCCCGTTCGTGCACGCGAATGGGCGGACTGGAAGGTGCGGCGAGGGGACTACAGGGTCGCGGGCGTGGTGGGTGCGGTCATCGACCTCCGCAACTGCCTGGACCTCATATCGAGAGAGGATTTGGAACTGGTCCGCGATGCGCACAACTCGTTCGTGACGATGCAACAGCTCTCGGGTCTGCCTGTGCCTGAGAACAGAAGCGCGCCGGGACAGCCCAACGCCGATCGCGTGCTCCGCTTTCTCGACTGCGCCGTGATCAAGCACCTCCACAGCATTATTGACGGCCAACCCGCCGATGGGCGGCAGATCGAGCCCTTCGATACCGTGCGCGGAATGTTCACCGAAGGTGGTCGCCTGTATCCCGGCAGTGCATTCCAGCGAAAGAGCCACGTTCAGATCGCGGTTCGCAACAATGCCTGTATTCTTGGGCTGTTCCTGCCCAGGCAGACCTCGACAGGAGACGCGCCTTGAAGTTCGTTCCCGTGCTCCTCGCCCTCGCCCTTGGCGCTTCCGCCCTCTCTACCCCCGCCCTCGCCCAGGAGGCGCCGGAGGGCGGGGCGTGGATGGACTGTCAGGTGACCGCCGTCACCGTGATGCGTGACCGGATGCTGGTGAAGTGCTCGGGCCTGGCCGGAGCCGATACGCCGCGCACCTTCGCCATGGAGACCAGCGACCGGCTGCTCGACCCGGTCCTGCGCATCGCGCTGGACGGCAAGGCGCGCGGCAAGCCGATCGGCGTGCTGTACGTCAAGGCGACGATGGCCAGTCCGCCCGGCTGCGCGCCCGCCGACTGCCGCCGTCTGGTGGCCGTGGAGTCGAAATAGGCGCCGCACGCCTTGACCTGCGCGTCACCCGGCGGGACGATCCTGATCAATGATAAGAAATATGATCAGGGAGTTTTGGCATGGCCGAGCGCGCGTTCGATCTGGTGATCCGGGGCGGAACCGTCATCGACGGCTCGGGCGGCGCGCCCTACGCGGCCGACGTCGGGGTCAAGGACGGCCTGATCGCCGCCGTGGCTCCGAACCTGCCCGCCGGGACCGAGGAGATCGACGCGACGGGTCGCATCGTCACCCCGGGCTTCGTAGACATCCACACCCACTATGACGGGCAGGCGACCTGGGATGAGCGGATGCAGCCCTCGTCCTGGCATGGCGTCACCACGGCGGTAATGGGCAACTGCGGCGTCGGCTTCGCGCCCTGCAAGCCGCAGGACCACGACCGGCTGATCCGGCTGATGGAGGGGGTGGAGGACATTCCCTTCCCGGTGCTGACCCAGGGCCTGCCCTGGAACTGGGAGAGTTTCCCCGAGTACCTCGACAGCCTGTCTGGCCGGTCGTTCGACATCGACATCGCCGCCCAGCTGCCGCACGCCGCCCTGCGCGTCTATGTGATGGGCGAGCGCGGCGCCAACCGCGAGCCGGCGACGCGGGAGGACATCGCGCGCATGGCGGTGATCGCCAAGGGCGCGGTCGAGGCCGGGGCGCTGGGCTTTTCCACCTCGCGCACCCTCAACCACCGCACCAGCGACGGCCAGCCGACCCCGACCCTGACCGCCGGCGAGGACGAGCTGGAGGGCATCGCGCTCGGCCTGAAGGCGGCCGGCAAGGGCGTGCTGCAGTTCGTCTCCGACTTCCAGCAGCCGGCCGAGGAGTTCGCCATGTTCCGGCGGCTGGTCGAGAAGAGCGGTCGCCCGCTGAGCTTCTCCCTGGCCCAGAGCCCCAAGGGCCCGGACAGCTGGAAGATCCTGCTCGCCGCCCTGACCCAGGCCAATGACGACGGCCTGTCGATGAAGGCCCAGGTCGCCGGCCGCCCGGTCGGGGTGCTGTTCGGGCTGGAGCTGACGCTCAATCCGTTCAGCCAGCACGAGACCTACAAGGCCATCGCCCACCTGCCGCTGGCGGAGCGGGTGAAGCAGCTGAAGGACCCGGCCGTTCGCGCCCGGCTGCTGTCGGAGGAGCTCGACCCCAAGGGACCGTTCGCCGGCAGTGCGCTGCGGGCCTGGGACAACATGTTCCTGATGGGCGAGCAGCCCGACTACGAGCCGACACAGGCCGACACCATCAAGGAACTGGCGGCCGCGCGCGGTCTGTGGCCCGACGAGGTGGCGCTGGACCACATGCTGTCAAACGGCGGGCGGGGCATGCTCTACCATCCGTTCCTCAACTACGCGAACGGCTCGCTGGACCCCAGCTTCGCCATGCTCAGCCACCGCGACACGGTGCCGGGGCTCAGCGACGGCGGGGCTCATGTGGGCATGATCTGCGACGGCAGCTTCCCGACCAGCAACATCACCCACTGGACCCGCGACCGCACGCGCGGGCCGAAGCTGGCGCTGGAACAGATGATCCGCATGCAGACCCGCGACACGGCCGAGGCGGTCGGGCTGCTGGACCGCGGCCTGATCGAGACCGGCCTGCGGGCGGACCTCAACGTCATCGACTACGAGGGTCTGACCCTGCACGCGCCCGGCGTCGCCTACGACCTGCCGGCCGGCGGGCGGCGCCTGGTGCAGCGGGCGGACGGCTATGTGGCCACCATCGTGGCCGGCCAGATCACCTACCGCGACGGCGAGCCGACCGGCGCGCTGCCCGGCCGGCTGGTGCGCGGGGCGCGGGCCGCGCCGATGCGGCTGGCGGCGGAGTAAAGCTTCTCCCTCCCCCTTGTGGGGAGGGACAGACCTGCGCAGCAGGTCAGGGTGGGGCAAGAGGTGGCCGCGGTCAGCGCTGGGTGAGGATCACTGCATGCCCCACCCGTCTCGTTTCGCTGCGCTCACCGAGCCACCCTCCCCATAAAGGGGAGGGAGACAGAAACTACTCCCCGAACCCCTCGCCGAGCTCGTCGACCGGGTCCATCCGGATCAGCCGGCTGTCCTCGACCGCCGCCTGCCGGTGCTTCACATGCTCGCGGTAGCCCGCGTCGGTGACCATCTCCAGGAAGGCGCCGCCGCTCGGGTAGAAGGCGATGAAGGCGATGTCCCAGCGCTCGTCGGTCGGGCCGGTCAGGACCAGGTCCGGCCGCCCGGCCCAGATCTGCCGTCCGCCGACCCGCTTGAACACCTGCGCGCTGTCGCGGCCATAGGCGCGGTAGGCCTCAAGCCCGGTCATGCCCTTGCCGTGGTTGGGGTGACCCTCCGGATAGTCGGCCAGCGGCCTGACCCGGACGAGGTTCAGCATGTGGATGGGCTGGTCGCGGGGCAGCGCCTTGAAGGCGTCGAACTGCGGGCGGGTCGGGTCGATGGAGCCGGTCATGGCGGGACTTTGGCTTAGTCCCTCAAGGCTGTCATCCCGGCCGTAGCGTAGCGGAGCGCCGGGACCCAGCCGATGCCGTGCGTCCGTCTCTGGGTCCCGGATCGCCTGCGGCGTCCGGGATGACAACAGAGAGAGATCAGCTCTCCGGCGTCGCCGCCATCCAGACGATGTGGCGGGCGCCGCGGCCGCGGTGGGCGCGGACCATGGTTTCCTTCACCGTGAAGCCGGAGCGCTGCAGGCGGCCGGTGAAGGCGTGGTCCTGGGCCGAGGACCAGACGCCCAGCACGCCGCCGGGACGCAGCGACTTCTTGGCCACGCCCAGGCCGCGTCCGTTGTAGAGGCCGTTGTTGCCGGCGCGGCTCAGGCCCTTGGGGCCGTTGTCGACGTCCAGCAGGATGGCGTCCCAGCTGCCCGGCGGGCTGTCGATCAGGTCGGCGACGTCGGTGATCTTCACCGTGGTGCGCGGGTCGGTCAGGCTGTCGCCGTAGAGGGGAGCGAGCGGCCCCTTCGCCCAGGCCAGAACCGCCGGGACCAGTTCGGCGACGACGATCTCCGCCTGCGGACCGAACGCCTCCAGCGCCGCCCGCAGGGTGAAGCCCATGCCCAGCCCGCCGATCAGCACGCGGGGACTGGGCCGGTCGCCGATCCGCTCACGGGCCAGCCTGGCCAGCGCCTGCTCCGAATCGCTCAGTCGGCTGTTCATCAGCTCGATGCCGCCGGCCATGATCGAGAACTCGTCGCCGCGCTGCATCAGCTTCAGCTCGCCGCCCCCGCCGGGAACGGTCGCCGTATCGAGATGGACCCAGGGGATCATTCGCGGCCCGGCGTCGGCAGGATGACGAGGCGGTCGGGCAGTTCGTTGGGATTGTCGGCGCGGGGCGGCACATGCTCGGCGAGGATCTCGCCGCAGCGCTTCACCGCCGCCTCGAAGCCGCCGGGGATGTCGCGGCGCTTGAGTCCGGCGATCAGCAGGCTGACGACCTCGTCCCAGACCGCGTTCGGCGAAACGCTGTAGATGCCCTCGTCGGCGATCACCTCGGCCCGGTGCTCTGCGAGCGAGGCGAACAGCAGGATGCCGGTCCGCTCGCGGGTGGCGTGCAGGCCGTGGCCCAGGAACTGCTGCATGGCTGCGCGGTGCACCCGCTCGGCCTTCAGCGAGGCGGGCGTCAAAGCTCGGCGGATCGGCGGGATCGAGACGACCAGCGCCGCGATCACGAACACCGCCGCCTGCAGCCCGACATAGATGGCCAGGGCGGTGAAGATGGTCTGGCCGGTCGGGGCGTGCCCCGTGGTCCAGCCGCCGAACATCCCGACCAGCATCTGGGGCTCGAAGCCTAGCAGCAGCGCCAGGGCCGGCAGCACCAGCGCCGCGCCGGCCGCCCAGGCCAGCGGCGTCTCGCGATAGTCCGAGACCGCCGGCGCCAGCACGCAGTAGATCTCGCCGGCCGTCGTGGCCTCGGCCGCCGCGACCGCGTCGGCGATCCGCTGCTGGTCGGCCTGTGTCATTCGCATGGGCATCCTACCAGCCTCCCGAGGCGCCGCCGCCGCCGAACGATCCGCCGCCGCCGGAAAACCCTCCGCCGCCGCCGGACCAGCCGCCGCCGCCGCCTCCGCCGCCCCCGAGCATATGGCCCAGGATGCCGCCGATGATCAGCGGGGTCAGGTTGTCGTCGTCATCATCGCGGCGTCGGCGGCGACCGTCGCGGCCGCGCATGGCCCGCCGGCCGCCACGCCCGGCGCGCATCATGTTGATCAGCATGAAGACGAAGCCGAACGCCAGCAGCGCCAGGATCCACCTCGGCGGACCCTCGGCGCGCGGCTGCTCGGCCGCCGCGGCCACCTGGGCCTTCGCCGCCTCGTCCGGCAGGCTGAGCTGCTGGAGCAGGGCGTCGGCCCCGGCCACCACGCCGCCCTCCATGTCGCCGGCCTTGAACTTGGGCAGGATGGTCGACTGGATGATGACGCTGGACAGGGCGTCGGTCAGCACCGGCTCCAGGCCGTAGCCGACCTCGATCCGCACCTTGCGCTCGTTGGGCGCGACGATCAGCACCACGCCGTCGTCGGTCTTCTCACCGCCCAGCTTCCAGGCCCGGCCGAGCTGGTAGCCGTACTCCTCGATCTCCAGCCCCTGCAGCGAGGGCAGGGTGGCCACGACCAGCTGGCGGCCGGTCGCGGTTTCCAGCGCCTCGAGCTTCTGCGTCAGCGCCGTTTCCGTCGCCGGCGACAGCAGGTTGGCCTCGTCGACGACCCGGCCCGACAGCTTGGGGAAGGTCGGGGCGGCGAGGGCCGGCAGGGCGATCGTGAGGAGCACGATGGCTCCGAGCGCCCCGGCGAAGGTCGGGGCCCACCACGATCGCGCGTGCGAGGTCATGGGTCCCGGCCTGCGCCGGGACGCTCGGAGATGGGTCATGCGTCTACTGCTTCGCCGCCGGAGCGGTCGTCGGCGCCGGGACGGCCGGGGCCGGCGGGGCGTCGAAGCTGACGGTCGGCGCGGTCTGGGCGCTGGCGGCGGCCTGGAACAGCTGGGCCGGCTTCTGGCTGCTGTAGAGGGTGTTGGCCCAGATCACCTGCGGGAAGGTGCGCAGGGTGGTGTTGTAGACCTGGGCCGTCTGATTGTAGTCGCGGCGGGCGATGGCGATGCGGTTCTCGGTGCCCTCCAGCTGGCTCTGCAGGGCCATGAAGTTCTGGTTCGACTTCAGGTCCGGGTAGTTCTCCTGGATCATCATCAGCCGGCCGAGCACGCCGCTAAGACGGTCCTGCGACTGCTGGAACTGGGCGAACTGGGCCGGATCGGTGATGGTCGAGGCGTCGACGCGCACCTGGGTCGCGGACGCCCGCGCCTCGGTGACGGCGGTCAGGACGTCCTTCTCCTGGGCGGCGTAGCCCTTCACCGTGTTGACCAGGTTGGGGATCAGGTCGGAGCGGCGCTGGTACTGGTTCTGCACCTCGGCCCACTGGGCCTTCACGGCCTCGTCCTGGGTCGGGATGGTGTTGATGCCGCAGCCGGCGAGAATGGCGGCGACGGCGAGCGCCGGCGCCAGTCGGAGGAAGCGGGAGATCGCGTTCATGGATGGCCCCTTGAGGCGACCCTCGATGGGCCGCGCCCGCTGATATGGCCCCGCCGCGCGCCCGTGAGAAGAACGGGCGCGTCGATTTTTCGAACGATGGTTTGGGACTCCCTCCCCGCGAGGGGGAGGGAGGAAACCCTACATGCCCAGTTCGCGGTCGTTCTTGCCGGCGGCGCGGCCTTCGGCCCACTCGGCTTCCAGGGCCTGGAACTCCTTGCGGCGCGGGCCCAGGTAGCCGAACAGGAAGGCGGCGACCTTGCGCTGCTGGATCTCTTCCGACCCTTCGGTGATGCGGTAGCGGCGGTGGTGGCGATAGATGTGCTCGAAGGCCTTGTGCCGGGAATAGCCCATGCCGCCGTGCACCTGCATGGCGCGGTCAGCGGCCTCGCAGCAGAGGCGGTTGCCCCAGTAGTTGCAGATCGAGACCTTGTCGGAGATCTCGCGCTCGATGGTCTTGTGATCCATCGTGTCCATCTGCCAGGCGGTCTGGCGGATCAGCAGCCGCAGCATCTCGGCCTGGGCGTGCAGCTCGACAAGCGGGAACTGGATGGCCTGGTTGTCGCTCAGCGCCTTGCCGAACGGCTTGCGCATGCGGGCGTACTTCACACTCTCTTCTATGCAGTAGACCGCCGCGCCCAGCGAACTGGCCGCCTGGCGGATGCGGTTCTGGTGCACGAAGGACTGGCCAAGGCCCAGGCCCCGGTCAACCTGGCCCCAGTAGCTGTCCTCGGGAATCCAGCAGTCGAACGAGATGCGCGGGTGGTCGGTGGGCATGTTGAAGGTCCACATCCACTCCTCGATCTTGATCAGCTCGCGCGGGACCAGGAAGCAGGTGATGCCCAGCGCGTCGCCGTCCTTGCCGCTGGTGCGGGCGAAGACCATGACGTGGGTGACCACGTGCATGCCCGTGGTCCACATCTTCTCGCCCTTGATGCGCCAGCCGGGCTTGCCGTCCTTCACCTCGGGAACGCCCGTGGTCTCCATGAAGGTGGCGTCGGAGCCGTGGTTGGGCTCGGTCAGGCCGAAGGCGGCGCGCATGGTCCCGTGCAGCAGCTTGTCGCCGTCGCGGGCCACCTGCTCGGGGGTGGCGAACTCCTTGAACATCAGCACGAAGGGATTGTTGCCGACGATCGAGTGCTCGTTCTGCAGGTCGTTGAACAGGCCAAGACCCTTGGCGGCCAGGTGCTCGCGGATCACCGCCATCCACAGCTGGGAGCCTTCCTTGCCGCCCATCTCCTTGGGCCAGGCGAAGCGGTAGTGGCCGGCGTCGTCGGCCAGCTTGCGGGCCTTGCCCAGCAGCTCTTCCCATTCGTGGCGCGGCAGGCCGTTGTTGTCCCAGTCGGTGCGGGCGTGTTCGCGACGGTGGTCGAAGAACCGGTCGTTATCGTCCTGCCGCTGCAGCGGCATGATCTTGTCTTCGATGAACTGGTCGAGCTCGGCGAGATAATCGACGAGAGCCTGTGGCAGGGCGAAGTCCATGGCGCGCCTCCGTTATGTTTCTTGTGCTTGCCGCCAGTATGCCCCTGCTTACGTGCGCGGCAACCGTGACCCGACGTAAGGGGTCCCCGCGCCGCGTGAACCCCCTGTTCATCGGGCGGGCGCAAGCCTGTCGCATGATCCTGATCGTCGCCGCGGCCATCCTGGGAGCCTTCGTCGGGCTGTATGTGCAGCCCCGGCTGTTCGCGCTGGCGATCGGGCTGTCGGTTTCCGGCGCGGCCCATCTCATTCTTGTCTTTGTCGGGCGGCTGGTGAAGGGCGGGGCGAGCGAGAAGCAGGTGTGGGCGGTGCTCGACTACATCACCTTCGCCGACGTGCATGGGATCTGGCCAGTGATGGCCGCCGCCGGGACCGGCACGCTGCTCGCCGCCGTGGCCTGGTCGGTGCTGCGCAAGGACTCCACCGACGCCTTCTGGCTGCCCTCCGACCACGCCGCCGGGCGCCGCAACGGCCTGCGCTCCATGGACCTGGTCGAGGATCGCGAGGTCCATTCCGCGGCCCGCGAACGGCTGAACGCCATCCTTCGCCGTTGAGACCGATTCGCGAAAAATCTGAACACTGTGAAGATTGTGCTTGCGCGGTCTCGGTTACCGCTGATATCTAAGCATTGCTAAGTTCGTCGTGCGGCGCTGGTGGGGATACCGGCGGCCGGGATTGCGGGATGAGCTCGGCGCGTTGAGTAACCGATCCAAGACCAGAAAACTCCACCCCGAAACTCGCCGGAAAGCACACAATGAAACTCCGTATGCTGGCGGCTGTCGCCGTCCTGTCCCTGTCCTTCGCCGGCGTCGCCCAGGCCGATGTCAAAACTGTCGCCACCGCGACCCTGAAGGCTCCCGTCGCCGCCAAGACCAAGATCGTCGTGGCCGGCGCCGTCTACAACTGCGAAGGCTCCACCTGCGTTGCGCTGGCCGCCCCGACCCGCGCCGTGACGGTCGCCGGCTGCAAGGCCCTGGTGAAGAAGGTCGGCGAACTGAGCGCCTTCTCCAACGCCATGCGCGCCATCGAAGGCGAAGATCTCGCCACCTGCAACGCCGCCGCCTCCTAAGAGAGACGACCTTTTTGTATCCCGGGCGCGTACCTGTCCGGTGTTTCCTCGAGCAACTCGCCAATTGTGCAAGGGCGGCGGTCAACGAACCGCCGCCCTTTTCTTTTCCGGGCGGATGGCTTTAAGGAGCCGGGCATGAGTGACATTCCCTCCCTGGCCGGCGCCCTCGAAAAGGCGCTGGCCGACGCGGCCGGCGGCGATGGCCGCAAGGTCGCGCCCGTCTCCTTCACCCTCGACTATGGCGCCGGGGGTGATTCCTCCGGCGCGGCGGTTTCCGCCCGGGTCGACCGCGCGACGCGGAGCCTGATCTTCGTGCACGGCGAGGCGGTGCTGGCCGACGGCCGTCGCGCCGCGAGCGCTTCAGGCGTGTTTCGCGTGCGGGAGACGTAGGGGAAGGCCGATTTCTGATCGCCTGCCGCCGTTGCGATGCAACAGAACGCATGCTATCAGGCGCGCGGCTTAGGGCCGGTGGACTTATACGGCCCGCTGGCACATGTGCTTTTCCAAGCACTTTCAAGACTTTAGCGCCGCGCCGGGAATACTCTTCCGGGACGCGGCGCGCGACGCACCGGACGGTTGGATTCAAGTGGCTGACGACATCAGGGTGACGGACGTGGGCCAGCGCTATGCGCGCGCCCTTTTCGAGCTGGCCGAGGAGGCCAAGGCGACCGCCGCCGTCGAGCGCGACCTTGTCGCGCTGAAGGCGATGGCGGCCGACAGCAAGGACCTGCGCGTCCTGCTGCACTCCCCGTCCTTCTCCGCCGAGAACAAGGGCGCGGGCCTGGCCGGCATCGCCGCGAAGGCGAAGTTCCACGCCATCACCACCAAGTTCCTGGGCTTGCTGTCGGCCAACCGCCGGGCCAGCGCCCTGCTCGACGTGATCGACAGCTTCCGCAAGCTGTCGGCCAACGCCCGGGGCGTGGTCTCGGCCGAGGTGATCACCGCCCAGCCGCTGAGCGCCGCCCAGGCCAGGGGCGTCGCCTCCGCCCTGCGCACCGCGCTCGGCAAGGATCCTGAAATCTCGACCCGCGTCGATCCCGCCATCCTCGGCGGCATCAAGGTGCGCGTCGGTTCCCGCCTGTTCGATGCTTCGCTGAAGTCGAAGCTCGACTCCCTGAAATTCGCCCTGAAGAGAGCGTAGAGACCATGGACATCCGCGCCGCCGAAATTTCGGCCATCCTCAAGTCGCAGATCGCCGGCTTCGGCGAAGAAGCCGACGTCTCCGACGTCGGCTCCGTCCTCAGCGTCGGCGACGGCATCGCCCGCGCCTACGGCCTCGACAACGTCCAGGCGGGCGAAATGGTCGAGTTCCCGAAGGCCGGGGTGAAGGGCATGGCCCTGAACCTCGAGCGCGACAACGTCGGCATCGTTATCTTCGGCCAGGACCAGGCGATCAGCGAGGGCGACGAAGTCCGCCGCCTCGGCGAGATCGTGGACGTTCCGGTCGGCAAGGCCCTGCTCGGCCGCGTCGTCAACCCGCTGGGCGAGCCCATCGACGGCAAGGGCCCGATCAAGGGCGCCGCCGAGCGCCGCCGCGTCGACGTCAAGGCCCCGGGCATCATCCCGCGCAAGTCGGTGCACGAGCCCGTGCAGACCGGCCTGAAGGCCATCGACACCCTGATCCCGATCGGCCGCGGCCAGCGCGAGCTGATCATTGGCGACCGTCAGACCGGCAAGACCGCCGTCGCCATCGACACCATTCTGAACCAGAAGGCCGCCAACGCCGGGACCGACGAGAGCAAGAAGCTCTACTGCATCTACGTCGCCATCGGCCAGAAGCGCTCCACGGTCGCCCAGATCGTCAAGACGCTCGAGGAACAGGGCGCTCTGGACTACACCATCGTCGTGGCCGCCACGGCGTCGGAGCCGGCCCCGCTGCAGTTCCTGGCCCCGTTCTCGGGCTGCGCCATGGGCGAGTGGTTCCGCGACAACGGCATGCACGCCGTCATCATCTATGACGACCTTTCCAAGCAGGCCGTCGCCTACCGCCAGATGTCGCTTCTGCTGCGCCGTCCGCCGGGCCGCGAAGCCTACCCGGGCGACGTCTTCTACCTGCACAGCCGCCTGCTGGAGCGCGCCGCCAAGCTGAACGAGGACAACGGCTCGGGCTCGCTGACGGCGCTGCCGATCATCGAAA
>JAUSPV010000144.1 GCA_030652755.1 Caulobacter sp.
GTCCCCCTCCCCGCGAGCGGGGAGGATTGCGCCGCACGTCAGTCCTCGTCCGCCCCGTCGGCGTCAGAACCCTCGTGATCCTTCAGCTGGCTCATCGACAGCAGGCCGCAGAGAGCAAAGCCGACGAAGGCAAGCAGCACCGGCGGTGGCGCCCTGCCACTCCCCAGAAACGACCCGATGACGAACTCGCCCAGCAGCACGAGGCGTAGCACCGGCAGCAGGCCTCCACCCCACTTCGGATCCATCAGCCCGGACCGGCTGAACCGGACCGGTCGAACCGGGAACGCAGCCTGCCATTCCCGTCCCAACGCCCGCTGCACGGCCGGGTCGAACGCAACCCGCAAGAACACCACCGCCAGCGCGAAGGCCGAAGCGTAGAGCGCCCGCTGCAGCTGGTCATCCGATAGCGCGTCGGTGAACAGGGCAATCGGGAAGAGGATCGCGTCCGCGGCCGCGACCAGCAACGCCATCAGGGCGAGAGGCCGTCCAAGGCCATAGAGGCGTGCGCGCATCCTCAGCACTCCACCCGGTTCACGGCCAGCCCGACGGCGAGGCCGCCGAGCGACGTCTCTTTGTAGATTTCGTTCATATCCTCGCCGGTGCGCTTCATGGTGGCGATGACCTTGTCGAGCGACACCGAGTGCTCGCCGTCGCCCAGCAGCGCCAGGCGGGCGGCGTCGATGGCCTTGATGGCGCCCATGGCGTTGCGCTCGATGCAGGGGATCTGGACCAGGCCGCCGATCGGGTCGCAGGTGAGGCCCAGGTTATGCTCCATGCCGATCTCGGCGGCGTTCTCGATCTGGGCGTTGCTGCCGCCCATGGCCGCGCACAGGCCCGCCGCCGCCATCGAGCAGGCCACGCCCACCTCGCCCTGGCAGCCGACCTCGGCGCCGCTGATCGAGGCGTTCTTCTTGTAAAGGGCGCCGATCGCTGCGGCGGTCAGCAGGAAGGTGCGGCGACCCTCCGGCGTGCCCTGGTAGAAGCGGTCGTAGAAGCGCAGCACGGCCGGAACCAGCCCGGCCGCGCCGTTGGTCGGGGCGGTGACCACCCGGCCGCCGGCGGCGTTCTCCTCGTTGACCGCCAGGGCCCAGAGGTTGACGAAGTCCAGCGCCGCCAGCGGGTCGCTGATCGACTTCTCGACCTTGGCCATGATCGTCTGGTGCACCTGTTTCGCCCGCCGCTTGACCGACAGCCCGCCGGGCAGGACGCCGTCGATCCGCATGCCGCGCTCGATACAGGCCTCCATGGCCTCATGGATGGTTTGAAGCCCGGCGATCACCTCGGCCTCGGAGCGGCGGACCTTTTCGTTGGCCATCATCGCCTGGGCGATGGTGACGCCCGCCGCCTGTGTCATCTCCAGCAGGTCGGCGCCGGACTCGAACGGGTAGGGGACCGGCGGGCCGTCCTCGTCGCCGGTGTTGCGGAAGATCTCCTCCTCGTCGCGGACAAACCCTCCGCCGACGGAGAAGTAGCTGCGCTCGGCAAGGACCGTCTCGCCCGAGCGCGCGGTCAGGGTCATGGCGTTGGGATGCTGCGGCAGCCGTTCGCGGCCGGCCCATATGATGTCGGCCGCCGCGTCGAAGGCGATGGACGGCCCGTCCCCGCCCAGCGTCATCCGGCCGGTCTCGCGCAGGCCGGCCAGCGCCGCCTCGCCGGCGTCCGGGTCCAGCGTCGCCGGCTCGAAGCCCATCAGCCCCTGCAGCGTCGCCCGGTCGGTGGCGTGGCCCCGGCCGGTCAGGGCCAGGGAGGCGTAGAATCTGATCCGCACCCCGGTCACCGACGCCAGCAAGCCGCGCTCGCGCAGCAGGCCGACGAACCGCACCGCCGCCGTCATCGGCCCCATGGTGTGCGAGCTCGACGGACCGACGCCCGGCTTGAACAGATCGAAGACGCTGACGGTCATCGGCCGAGCGCTATTTGCGCTCGGACTTGCTCGCGTCGCGGGTCGCCTTGAACTCGACGCCCTCGCCCCATTCCGGCCACCGGGTCGAGTTGGCCAGGTCGCGGCCGAGGCGGAACAGCAGCCCGACGTCTGCGGCCATGCCGACCAGCGGCCAGCTGGGGTCGAAGTTGTCGGCCTGTTGGTGGTAGCGGTCCTTGCGATAGGCCTCGGCCGAGGCCTTGCCCGCCTCGACGCCGCCCTCGGCCCAGTCCTGGCCGCCGCCGAACGAGATGGCCGGCACGCCGCGCTTGGCCAGCGAGAAGTGATCGGAGCGGAAGAAGTAGCCGGCGTAGGTGTTGGGGTCGGGCGTATAGGCGCGGCCCGACCTGGCGGCCTCGGCGATCAGCATGTCGAGCAGATCGACCTTGGTGCTGCCCGAGATGGTGAAGTCCTTGGTCAAACCAAAGACGTTCATGCCGTCGGCGTTCAGCACCCCGGCCGTGGTGGCCAGCGGATAGAGCGGATTGGCGGCGTAGTATTCCGAGCCGAGCAGGCCCTTTTCCTCCGCCGTCACCCACAGGAAGACCACCGAGCGGTCGGTCGGGCCGGCGGCCTTGAACAGACGGGCCAGCTCCAGCAGGCCGGCCGTTCCGGTCGCGTTGTCGATGGCGCCGTTGTAGATGCGATCGCCCGCGGCGTCGGGCGCGCCGATGCCGATATGGTCCCAGTGGGCGGTGTACATCACGGTCTCGCCGGGACGGGTCTTGCCCGGCAGCAGGGCGACGACGTTCTGGCTGACGATGACCTCGTGCTTGACCTTGTAGTCGCCCGACAGGGTGACGCCCTTCAGCTCCACCGGCGTGAAGGCGCGGGTGCGGGCGGCGGCCTTCTGCGCCTCGAAGTCCAGGCCCGCGGCCTTGAACAGCTCCACGGCGATGCCGCGCTGCATCCAGCCCTCGATCGTCGGGTGCGCCGCCGTCGGGTCCTTGCGGACGATGTCGAACATCTCGTTGGTGTTGGAATTGGTGACCGTCGCCCAGCCGTAGGAGGCGGGTTCGGTCTCATGCACGATGATCAGGCCCAGGGCGCCCTGGCGCGCGGCCTCCTCGTACTTGTAGGTCCAGCGACCGTAGTAGGTCATGGCCTTGCCGTTGAAGTCGCCCTCTCCGCCCTCGAAGTCGGGGTCGTTGATCAGCACAACGGCGATCTTGCCCTTCAGGTCGACGCCCTTGAAGTCGTCCCAGTTCCGCTCCGGCGCCTTGACGCCGTAGCCGAGGAAGACCAGCGGCGCGTTGGCGAAGGTCACCGCGTCGACGTTGGTCATGGCCGCGCGGATCGCCAGGTCGCCGCCCTGGGCCAGCGGCCGGGTCAGGCCGCCGACGGTCGCCGAGAAGGTGGGGGTTCCGACGATCTCGTAGCGCGACAGCGGCACATCCTGGGTCCAGGCGCGCTTGCCGTCCTTCAGGTCGCCGCCGGGCTGCAGGCCGATCTTCGTCAGCTGCTCGATCAGATAGGCGACGGTCTTTTCCTCCCCGGCGCTGTTGGGCGCCCGGCCTTCGAAGGCGTCCGACGACAGGACCTTGATGTCCTCCCGCATGCGGGCGGGGTCGGCCGCGGGGGCCGGCGCGGCGGCGAGGGCGACCAGCGGCGCGGCGCAGACCGCGATGGCGGCGAGCAGGTACTTTTTCATGGAACGACGCTCTCCCGGCGATGTTTTTTGCCGGCGGACCCTATCGTCGGGAAAGGCTGTTCGCCAAGGCCTGAATCAGAGGGTCAATCCGCCGTCGACGATCAGGGTCTGGCCAGTGACGTAGGACGCCAGCGGCGAGGCGAGGAACAGCACCGCGCCTGCCATGTCTTCGGGGGTGCCCAGCCGGTGCATGGGAATACCGCGCAGGCTGGCGGCCAGACGCTCGGGATTGTCGGTGGTCACCTTGGTCAGCTTGGTGTCGACCAGGCCCGGCGCCACGCCGTTGACCCGGATCCCGTCGCTGGCCCAGGCCTGTCCCAGCGTGCGGGTCAGGGCCACGGCCCCGGCCTTGGAAGCGTTGTAGGCCGGGTTGCCCCGCGTGGCGTGATAGGCGGCCGTCGAGCTGATGGTGACGATATTGCCGCCGCTGTCCTTCAGCGCCGCATGGAACTTCATCGCGCAGGCCATCAGGCTGTCGAGGTTGACCCCGACCACCTTGCGGAAGCCCTCCATCTCGAACTCGCCCTTGCGGTAGAGAACCGTGCCCTGCGCCAGAACCAGCACGTCCAGACCGTCGAACGGAGCCGGCGCGGCCTCAACCTGGGCGTTGTCGGCGGCGTCGACGCGGAAGAAGTCGAGACCCGACAAGTCCGAGCCGTCCTCGACGCGATAGTCGTCCTTGTCCCGCGTGCCCCACACCGCGACCCTGGCCCCGCGCGCGAGGAAGCCGTGGGCGATGCCGTTGCCGATGCCGCTGGTGCCGCCGACGACGAGCACGCGCTTGCCGGTGAAATCGAGGTCGTTCATTTCAGCCTCCGCCTCCCCGGCGAAGGCCGGGGTCCAGATGAAACCCACCAGCCGCTCAGGCGCACCATGGATCCCGGCCTGCGCCGGGAAGAGCGGATGGGGTGTGGATCAGGCCGAAACCCGGCGCGCGTCCACCGCCCAGCGTTCCCATGACCCGTCTTCCGCCACGACATGCAAGGCGTCGTAGAGATTGATGGTCGGATCGATGTGGCCCGGCTGCAGCCACACCGTCTCGCCGGGCTTCGGCGCGTCGGCCGGCCAAGGCGCGTCCGGGTCGGCGTCCAGCGCGTTGACGGCGCCGATGAAGTCGCCGCCCTTGAGCAGCGGGATGGCCGAGGGGTGCAGGATCATGCCGTGCTCGTCGCCCATCGGCCGCCACAGCGATCCGGCCGCCGCCCCGGCCGCGATCCTGGCCGGCGGGCCGTCCACGGAGTTGGCCTTGAAGCCGACGTCGACGACGACATGGCTCTTGTGCACGGCGCTGATCACGCTGGCCGCGATGAACAGAGCCTGCTCGAACGGCCAGCCGCCTTCCGGCGCGCCGCAGGCCTCGTACTCGACGTCCATGAAGGCGTAGGACCCGGCCTGCAGCTCGGTGAAGACGCCGCTCTTGAGGTCATAGCTGTGGGTGCCGGTGCCGCCGCCGGTGACCACGGCCGGGGCCAGGTTGGCGGCGGTCAGGTCGGCGATGACTCCGGAGACCATGCCCAGCACGAGGTCGTCGCCCGCCCTGCGCCCGGCCACGTCGGCGATGTGCTGCAGATGCCCGGCGTAGGACTGGATGCCGGCGTAGTCCAGCCCCTCGGTCGAGGCGGCCTGCCGGGCCAGGTCGACGGCGCGCGAGGGGTGGCAGCCGGTGCGGTGCGTGCCCGGATCGATGTCGATGACGCAGTTCAGGGTCACGCCGGCGGCCCGCGCCGCGGCGCCCAGACGCGCGATCTGCATCGCGTCGTCCACCGTCGCCCCGACCGTGGCGCCGGTCCGCGCCAGGTCGGCCAGTCGGGCCGAGCCCCAGGCCGGATGCGGCGCGGTGACCAGCACGTCCAGCACCCCGCCGCGCACGAAGGCCTCGGCCTCGCCCACCGACTGGGCGCAGAGCCCGACCGCGCCCTTCTCGACCTGCAGCCGGCCCAGCGTCGAGCACTTGTGCGTCTTGCCGTGGGCCCGCAGCCGCACGTTGGAGGCGCGGCAGAGGCCCTGCATGGTCATCAGGTTCCGCTCGAGGGCGGCGCGGGGAATCATCAGCAGCGGGGTCTGGGGGGGAACGAAACCTGCGATCATGCTCAGAGCTCTCCGGCGAGGATGGACGCGAACAGGCCCGGGTCGATGTTGCCGCCCGACAGGACCACCCCGACGGTGACGTCCTCGACGTCGATGACGCCCGACAGCAGCGCGGCCAGACCCACGGCGCCCCCGGGCTCGATGACCAGCTTCAGGGTTGTGTAGGCGTAGCGGATCGCCTCGGCCACGTCGGCGTCGGTGACGGTGGCCACCCCGTCGAGGGTGCGCTGGTTGATCGGGAAGGTGATGGCCCCGGGCGAGGGCGACTGCAGCGCGTCGCAGATCGAGCGCGCCGCCGGGTCGATCTTCTCGCGCGTACCGCTCTCCAGCGAGCGACGGGTGTCATCGAAGGCCGCCGGCTCGACGCCGAGGACCGAGGTGCGCGGCGACAGGGCCTTCACCGCCGTCGAGACCCCGGCGATCAGGCCGCCGCCGCCGACCGGGGCCAGCACCGAGGTCAGCTCCACGCCCAGCGCGCGCGCCTGCTCGACCATCTCGACGCCCACCGTGCCCTGGCCGGCGATGACGTCGACATCATCGAACGGCCAGACGATGGTCATGCCGCGCTCCTGGGCGATCCGCACCGTGATCGCGTCGCGGTCCTCGCTGTAGCGGTCGTAGTGGATCACCTCCGCGCCGTACGCGCGGGTGTTGGCCACCTTCATGACCGGGGCGTCGGCGGGCATGACGATCACGGCGGGGGCGCCGACCATCCGCGCCGCCAGCGCCACGCCCTGGGCGTGGTTGCCGGACGAGCAGGCGACGACGCCCCTCGCCCTCGCCCCGTGGTCCATCTGCGCGATCTTGTTCATCGCCCCGCGGAACTTGAAGGCTCCGGCCCGCTGCAGCGTCTCGGGCTTGAGCAGGATGCGGGCGCCCAGCTCCGCGTTCAGCGCCGGGCTCTCGATCAGCGGCGTCCTGACGGCCAGCCCGTCCAGACGGACGGCGGCGGCTTGAATGTCGGCGAAGGTCACGATGCTCATGCCCTCCTCCTAGACCGTGGCCGCGAAAAGCGCGACGGTGCGGCGTTCACATCCGGAGTCCTTTTATGAACGCGCTGACCATCGACCGCGAAGGCTGGACCGCCGCCGGCGACGCCCTGCTCCATGACGCTATCGAGCTGCGCCGCGCGATCCACATGGAGCCGGAGCTGGGGCTGCACCTGCCGAAGACGACGGAAAAGGTGCTCAAGGCGCTCGAGGGGCTGCCGCTGGAAATCCGTCAGGGACCGTCGACGACCGGCGTGCTGGCCATCCTGAGGGGCTCGCCGAACGGCCGGACCGTGCTGCTGCGCGGCGACATGGACGCCCTGCCGCTGACCGAGGACACCGGGCTGGAGTTCACCTCCCGGACGGTCGGCGCGATGCATGCCTGCGGCCACGACACCCATGTGGCCATGCTGGCCGGCGCCGCCCGCGCCCTCTGTGCGAAGCGCGAGCAGCTGAACGGCACGGTGATGTTCATGTTCCAGCCGGGCGAGGAGGGCCACCATGGCGCCCGCTTCATGCTCGACGACGGCCTGATCGATCCGATCCCTGACGCCGCCTTCGCGCTGCACATCTCGCCCAACATGCCGACGGGCGTCTTCGCCGGGCGGGCCGGGGCGCTGCTGGCCTCGTCGGACGTCATCGAGATTCGCATCGTCGGGGCCGGCGGCCACGCCTCGATGCCGCATGACGCCGTTGACCCCATCCCGGTCGCCTGCGAGATCGTCACCGCGATGCAGGCCATGGTCACCCGCACCATCTCGGTCTTCGACCCGGCGGTGATCACCATCGCCAACATCGTCGCCGGCACCACCAACAACATCATCCCCGAGGACGCCTGCCTCAAAGGCACGCTGCGGACCCTGTCGGAGCGCACCCGGGAGAAGGCGCACGAAGGCATCCGCAAGGTCGCCGAGCATGTCGCCGCCGCCCACGGCTGCAAGGCCGAGGTCGAGATCATCCGCGGCTTCCCGGTCACCGTCTGCACCCCGAAGGAAGTCGAGCTGGCCGAGCGCACGGCCAAGGCCCTCTACGGCGAGGGCGCCTGGATGACGATGCCCAACCCGATGATGGGGGCGGAGGACTTCTCCTACGTCCTGCAGAAGGCGCCGGGCCTGATGGCCTTCCTGGGCGCGGCCCCGACCGGCGTCGGCGGCGACTACCGCGCCTGCTGCGCGCTGCACTCCAACCGCATGACCCTGGACGAACAGGTGATGGCGCGCGGCATCGCCATGCACTGCGCCTTCGCCGAGGCCGTGCTGTCGGGGGCGCTGAGCGACTAGACTCTTGGTTCAAGAGCACGATTCAACGGTCGGACGGTTCCGTCTGACCGCATCGTGCTCTAGCCGCCCTGTGAGGCCGGCTGCTGCGCCAAGGTGTCCTGCACCTTGATGATCGCCGGGCCCAGGATGACCACGAACAGCACCGGCAGGAAGAACAGGATCATCGGCACGGTGAGCTTGGCCGGCAGGGCGGCGGCGGTCTTCTCGGCGGCGGCCAGGCGCAGGTCGCGGTTTTCCTTGGCCATCGTCCGCAGCGCGGCGCCCAGCGGGGTGCCATAGCGTTCGGCCTGGATCATCGCGGTCGACACCGCCTTGATGCCGGGGTGGTTGGTCCGCCTGGCGAGGCCGTCATAGGCCAGCCGCCGATCCGGCAGGTAGCTGAGCTCGGCCGTGAGCAGGGTGAGCTCCTCGGCCAGCTCGATCGACGAGCCGCCGACCTCGCCGCTGACCTTCTGGATGGCCGCCTCGATCGACATGCCGCTCTCGACGCAGATCAGCAGCAGGTCGAGGGCGTCGGGGAAGGCGGCCACGATCGACTCGCGACGCTTCTGGGCGATGTTGGTGATGTAGAGGTTGGGGGCGTAGTAGCCCAGCACCAGGGCGGCGACGCAGAAGGTCACCTTGCTCATCATCGGCAAGCCGAAGTCGTTGATGACGAACAGATAGAAGGCCGCCGTCATGGCCAGGGCGAACGGCATGACGAACCGGAAGAAGTAGAAGGCGCTGATCGGCTTGGGGCCGCGGAAGCCCGCCTGGGCCATCTTCTCGGCGACCTTGGGATCCTCCAGCAGGCGCGACAGCTGCAGCCGCTCGACGACCTTGCGATAGAGACCCTCGTCCACCTGGCGGATGCTGCTTCCGGCGCTCGCGCCGCGCTTGGCGATCTCCTCGCGGGACCGGCGGCGCAGCTCCTCGCGGCGGTTGGCGACCGACTTCAGCCGGTCCTCCAGGCCCTTGGTCTTGAACATCGGCCCGGCCAGGGTGACGATCGTGGCGAAGGTCACCACCGCGACGAAGATCGCCAGCAGATTGTCCGGGTCGGTGAGAAGTCTGACGAGGTCCATCGGCCGTCCTCAGAACTTGAAGTTGATCATCTTGCGCATCACCAGGATGCCCATGGCCATCCAGAACGCGGCGCCCAGCAGCATCAGGTGGCCGCGAGGGTCGGTGAACATCGGCGCCAT
The DNA here is from genome assembly GCA_030652755.1 of Caulobacter sp. Lineage (GTDB taxonomy): Bacteria > Pseudomonadota > Alphaproteobacteria > Caulobacterales > Caulobacteraceae > Caulobacter. The sequence continues at coordinate 9,114 of JAUSPV010000144.1, forward strand.
GTAGGCCGGGGTCGTCACGGTGATCAGCACCACCACGCCCGGCGGCAGCGAGCCGATGATGAACGAGGAGGCAATGGCCTCCGACGACAGCGCCTTGATCTTCTCACGCATCATCTTGCGGGCGCGCAGGACGGTGGAGAGGTTGTTCAGCGCCTCGGCCAGGTTGCCCCCGGCCTTCTGCTGGATGGCCAGAACGATGGCGAAGAAGCGCAGCTCGCTGGTCGGCATGCGCTCGTACATCTTCTCCAGGGCCTGATCCATGGCCACGCCCATGCCGACATTCTCGACCAGCCGGCGGAACTCGCCGGCCAGCGGCTCGGGCGATTCCTTGCCGATGATCTTCAGGCAGTCGTGGACCGGCAGACCGGACTTGATGCCGCGCACGATGATGTCGATGGCGTCGGAGAAGGCCAGGGTGAACTTCTTGATCCGGCGGGTGGCCATGACCCCGACCAGCCATCGCGGCAGGCCGAGCCCGGCCGCGAAGGTCAGCCCCAGCGCGATCAGCGGCTTCTGGGTGGCCAGCAGCGTCAACGCGCCGACGCTCAGGCCGAACACGCCGCTGAAGATCCAGAAGCTGCGGACCGTCAGGCTGAGCCCGGCTTGCTGCAGCCGCGCGGTGATAGCCAGAGTCGCCTTCTTCTGCTGCTTTTCCTGGGCCTTCAGCGTCTGGAGGATCTGCTTGCGCCGGATCTCCTGGTTGTTGGCCACGACGCCGCGGCCCCGCGTGCGGGCCTCGCGCGCGCCGCCGCTGACGATCACCTGGGCGCGCTTGGCGATTCTGGCGCTTTCGCTTTCGCCGCCGGCGAAGACCCAGCCCAGGCCGCCGATGGTGATGAAGGCGAGAACCGCGACGAGGGCGACCAGCATGGCGCTACTCCGCCGCGTCGAGGGCTTCAGCCAGCTCGCGTTCCAGGCCGTAGTAGCGGGCGCGATCCCAGAACCGGGGGCGGGCGATGCCGGTTGACCGGAACTTGCCGGTGACGCGGCCCTGGTCGTCCTCGCCGTTCATCTCGTAGACGAACAGGTCCTGGGTGACGATCACATCGCCCTCCAGGCCGACAACCTCGGTGACGTGGGTGATGCGCCGCGATCCGTCCCGCAGACGCGCGGCCTGGATGATGACGTCGATGGAGCCGACGATCATCTCGCGGATGGTCTTGGAGGGCAGGCCGTAGCCGCCCATGGTGATCATCGACTCGATCCGGCTGATCGCCTCGCGGGGCGAGTTGGCGTGCAGCGTGCCCATCGAGCCGTCGTGGCCGGTGTTCATCGCCTGCAGCAGGTCGAAGGCCTCGGGCCCGCGCACTTCGCCGACGATGATCCGCTCGGGCCGCATCCGCAGGCAGTTCTTGACCAGGTCCCGCATGGTGATCTGGCCCTGACCCTCGAGGTTGGGCGGCCGGGTTTCCAGACGCACCACATGCGGCTGCTGCAGCTGCAGCTCTGCGGCGTCCTCGCAGGTGATCACCCGTTCGGTCGGATCGATGAAGGCGGTCATGGTGTTGAGCAGCGTCGTCTTGCCCGACCCGGTGCCGCCGGAGATGACGATGTTGCAGCGGCATGCGCCGATCACGCCCAGGACCCGCGCGCCTTCCGGACTGATGGACTTGTAGTCCACCAGGTCCTTCATCGTCAGCTTGTCCTTCTTGAACTTCCGGATCGTCAGGGTCGGTCCGTCCAGCGCCAGCGGCGGCGCGATGACGTTGACCCGGCTGCCGTCGGGAAGGCGGGCGTCGCAGATCGGGCTCGACTCATCGACGCGCCGCCCGACCTGGCTGACGATCCGCTGGCAGATGTTCATCAGCTGGGCGTTGTCGCGGAAGCGCACATTGGTCAGCTGCACCTTGCCGCCGACCTCGATGAACACCCGGTTGGCGCCGTTGACCATCACGTCGGCGATGTCGTCCCGGGCCAGCAGCGGCTCGAGCGGGCCATAGCCGAGGACGTCGTTGATGATGTCCTGGACCAGGTGATCGGTCTCGGCGACCGACATCGACACGTTCTTGATCGCCACCAGCTCGGCGACGATGTCCTTGATCTCCTCGGCGGCCGACTTCAGGTCGAGCTGGGCCAGCTGGCTCAGGTCGATGGTGTTCAGCAGCGCGTTGAAGATCGTGGTCTTGGTGGCGTGGTAGTAGTCGCTCTGCTCGCGAACGATCTGGGCGGTCGGCCCCTGGGCGGCGCGCAGCTGGTCGAGCCCCCGGGGGGCCTTGGTGCTTTCGCGGGGCGTGGAGCCGCCGGCCAGCGAGGCGGTGTCGGCGCCCTCGCGCTGGGTGGCCGGCGTGCCCGAGGCGGTCGAACCGTGATCCGACTGCGGACGCGTCGCGATCGGCGCGCCGGCGGGCGGCGGCGGCGGCGCCTTCCGGGCCGGGGCGGTGTCTGCGTCGGATCGCTTGCCGAACACGGGCGCTACTTCTTCTTGTTGAACAGGCCGCCGAGCAGCGACGATTTCTGGGCGGGCGGGGGCTCGCGGCGAGCGATGAGCTGCGCCAGCTGGGCCAGACCCTCGGCCGCCTTCGACTTGGGCGCCACCTCGGTGATCATCTGGCCGTGGTTGGCGGCCTGGCCAAAGGCCTTGGGCTCGAACGGCAGGCTCAGGCAGGGGCCGAGACCCAGCGCGTCGCCGAAGTCCTTCACCGGAATCTCCGGCCGGCCGGGCACGCCGACCTGGTTGAGCACCAGCCGCGGCGGCGCGTCGTTGGGGCGGGCCTGACGCACCAGGTCGATCATGTTCTTGGCGTTGCGCAGCGAGGCCAGGTCCGGGGTGGCGACGATGACCAGGTCATCGGACGCGATCAGCATCTTGCGCTTCCAGGCGCTCCAGGCGTGCGGCAGGTCCAGCACCACGAAGGGGGCGGCGGCGCGGATCTTCTGCACCACCTCCTCGAACGCATCGGGGGGAATGTCGTAGTCCTGGTCCAGCGTCGCCGGGGCCGCGAACAGCGACAGCCGGTCGGTGACCCGCACCATCATCCGGTCCATCAGCACCGGGTCCAGCCGGTCCGGCTGGCCCAGCGCGTCGGCGACGCCCTGCAGCGGGTCCTGGTTGAAGTTGAGGCCCGCCGTGCCGAACGGCAGGTCGAAGTCGGCCAGCACGACGCCGGCCTGGATCGTTTCGGCCAGCGACCAGGCGAGGTTGTGGGCCACGGTCGAGGCGCCGACGCCGCCCTTGGCCCCGACAACCGCGATCTGGCGGCCGGTGAAGGGCGCCGCCGGGTCGGCGTACAGGGCGGTGATCGCCCGGATGATCTGCAGCGGGCTGAGCGGCGGCACGAGATATTCGCTCACGCCCCGGCGCATCAGCTCCCGATACAGCGCGATGTCGTTGGCCGAGCCGATGGTGACGACCTTGGTGCCCGGGTCGCAGACCTCGGCCAGCCGCTCCAGCTGGGTGAGCAGTTCCGGCGCGGGGTCGAGGCTCTCGACGATCACCAGGGAGGGCGTCGGCTGGTTCTGGTAGTAGTCGATGGCCGCCTGCACGCCGCCGGGCCGCACAATCGTCGCCGCCCGGGACATGCGCCGGTCGCCGGCCGCCCGCTCGACCATCTCCGTCGTTTCCGGCCGGGAACAGAACACATGGATGCCGATGCGCGGGACGCTGGCTTCTCCGGCGCTTCCATCCGGCAGGGCGGGGCCTTCGGGGCTGTGTTGAACGGACGGGTGAGAGGCGGGGTGATGCACTGGGGACGCTGCTTGGGCCGTGGGACGCGACAATTCGGCGAAAGGATCGTCTTCGGCCGCCGGGCGGGCCGGCGGGAAGTCGGCGAACGGATCTTCCCCCAGGCCGGCCGTCTGCCGCAGCTGGGGCGCGTCGTCACGCCAGGGATCGCCGCTGGTCGGGGCGAACACGTCGTCGGCCTCGAAGCCGAGGTCGAAAGGATCAAGATCTGCGGAGCGCGGCGCCATGGCTACTGTATCGCCTGCGAAACCGCGCCGGACGCCTGGGTGTCCTTGGCCGAGGAGGTCACCTCGCCGCGCCGGTACTTGTCGAACACGACCGCGCGGCGACCCGGATCGGCCGGATCCATGGTCCGCGGCGCGATCAGGTCCTCGGGATTGGCCAGCTGCGCGGCCATGTTGGACGTCACGGCGCACCCCAGGTTGCTGATCGAGCCGTTGTCGAAGGTGCGGACGATGTTTTCCCAGGACCCGCAGTTGGGCGTCGCCACCGAGTAGCGCTTGAAGCCGACCACCACCGGCGCATGGGCCGGGTCGGCCGCGTCATAGCCGATCAGCAAGACCTTCTCGGCCGGAGCGCCCTGTCCCATCAGCCAGGCCCGGACATCGCTGCCGACGCGATAGCCGCCCTGGTTGGGGGCCGCCACGGTGATCAGGCCGCCCTCGGCCTGCATCCAGCGGGAATGAAACTCGGCCAGCGCCCGCGCCTGGTTTCCCGACAGGCCGGTGGGGTGCGCCGCCAGGCGGATCTCGTCGGGTTGCGGCGTCACCTGGATCGCCCCGCTCCAGGCGTCCAGCGGCGTGGGCATCACCGACCGCGCGACCGCGTTGGGATCGGCGTGCCCGCACCCGGCCAGCAACAGGGCGCCGGCGAGGGGCGACAAACGGGAAAGGAACGGCTTCTGCATCGCGCTACTCGATCACGTAGCCGATCGGACCCTGCCAGGTCCGTCCGGCGTTGGCGCCCGGCGGGGCTTGCACGGTCTTGTTCAGCTTTCCGAACAGGATGGTTTCGGCGTCGTTGGCGAAGCGCAGGCCGTCGGCCGGCGTCTGGAAGGCGCCCGGGTTGTTCGGGTCGACCAGATAGGCGGTGACCAGCACCACCATCTCGGTGTCGCCCGACAGGTAGTCCCGCGACCGGAACAGCGAGCCCAGCACCGGAATGGATCCCGCGCCGGGCAGGGCGTCGAGGTTCTCGCGGGTCTGTTGCTGGATCAGCCCGGCGATCATCATCGACCCGCCCGAGGGCAGTTCGACGGAGGTCTCGGCCCGCCGCACGGTCAGGGCCGGGATGGTCAGGCTGGTGTTGCTGGAGCCGCCGCCGAGCGTGAAGGCGCCCTGGGTGGTGAGCTCGGAAATCTCGGTCGAGATCTTCAGCGAGATGCGCCCGCCGGACAGGACCACGGGCGTGAAGGCCAGTCCCACGCCGAACGGCTTGTACTCGACAGTCACCGAGCCGCTGGAGTTGTCCTGATTGACCGGCACCGGATATTCGCCGCCGGCCAGGAACCGCGCGGATTCACCCGACACCGCCGTCAGGTTCGGCTCGGCCAGCGTCCGGACCAGGCCGACGCGTTCGAAGGCGCGGATGGATCCGGTCAGGGTGTCGAGCGCGTTGATGTAGCTGCCGCCGATGGTGGCGCCGCCGGGCAGGGCGCCATTGACGCTGAAGTTGGCGCCCTGGCCGATGGTGATCGAGCCGCTGCCCTGCTGCAGCACCGCGTTCAGGTTGACGCCCAGCTGCTTGATGACGCTGCGCTGGACCTCGACGATCCTCACCTTGAGCATCACCTGGTCCTTGCCGGCGACGCCGATCATGTTGAGGACCTGCTCGGGCTTGGCGACATAGCGCAGGGCGATCTGTCCCGCCCGTTCGGCGTCGATCGGGTTCTGGACCATGCCGGTCAGGATCACGCTGTCGCCGAGCGACTCGACCTTCACCCTCGAGCCCGGCAGCACGCGGTTGATCGTGGCGGCCAGCGCGCCGGCGTCGGCGTCGACGCGGATGTTCAGCGACAGGATGCGGCGGCCGGAGGCGTCGAACAGAATGGCGTCGGTCTGGCCGGAAGTCATGCCCAGCACGTAGATCCGGCGGGGCGAGCGCAGCACCGCGTCAGCCACGGCCGGGTTGGTGATCAGGATGTCCCGCACATCGACGGGCAGCTCGATAATCGCCGACTTGCCGCGCGGCAGGGACAGGTCCTGCGACGCGCCGCCGGCCGCGAGATCGACGCGCACCGTCGTTGACCCGGAACCGGCCATGCCGGCGAGGCCGCCGCCCTGGGCGTCGATGGCCTGGGCCAGAACGGACGGCGCCGCGGCCTGGAACAGGGTCGCGGCGATGACGGCCGGGGCGAGGGACCGGAACAGGCCAATCTTGCTCATCGGGACACCGTTACCTGGCTGGACTGGCCCGCCCTGACGACGCGTATGGTCTCGCCTGCCCCCGAGCCGGAGGACGTGCCGCGCGTCGTGGGCGCCCCGGCGTCGGCATAGGAGCGCAGCGCCAGGCTCAGGGCGCCGCCCGCTCTCGCCTTGGTCTGGGCGCTGGCGACCAGCTCGGTGTCCGCAGCGGACACCTCCAGCGTGGCGACGGCGCCGACCATGGTCTGGGCGTCCTTGGTGGGTTGCGCGGCCTGGTCGATGGCGAGGACCTTGACGTTGCCCAGCACCGTTTCGGTCACCACCTTGTCGTCGTCGGTCCGGCTGACGATCAGGTCCACGCGGTCGCCGGGAAGGATGAAGCCGCCGGCGGCGGTGTCGACCGTCACGCCCACGCTCATCGCCCGCATGCCGGGGGCCAGGACGATGGCCATGAAGTTCCCTTCGCCCTGGCGGACGATCTTGCGCGCCACGATCGGTTCGCCGCTGGCGAACGGCTCGCGAACCACGGCCCCGTCGAGGGCCTTGATGGCGGCGTCGCCGAACAGGCCGCTGGCCGTGGAGGCAGCCTCCTGGGCCACGCCGGCCGCGCCGGCCGGCTTGACCTGCGGCGGGGCGCCGTCGGTGGTGAAGGTTTCGCTCAGCCCTTCGGCGGGCCAGTCCTGCCAGCCCAGGTCGGTCGGGGAGAGGCGGGCGCCGGTGGGCAGGTCGCGCTTGGCGACCAGAACCCGGACGGTCGGACCTGCGGGCGTCGGCGCCGCCGCGGCGACCGACGGGGCCGTCTTGGGCGAGAAGGCGCCGCGCACCACGAACGCCAGCGCAATGGCGGCGACGGCGGCGATCACCAGAATGAGAAGACGGACGGCGCTCATAAGGTCGGACTGACCCCGGAAGGGACTAAGGAACTGTGGAGCGTCCGGCCGATCCGGCTCGGACGCAGGGGCGATTCGTCGCCTGCCCTTCTGGCGGCGGCCTACCTTCGGGCGCGCATGGTTAACGCACGCCTAAGCCGCCGGTCAGGACAGGCCCGGAAACAGTTGCGCCGGCAGGCTGGTGGGGAAGGCGACCAGCGCGCCGACCGCGATGGCCACGCCGTAGGGCACGTTCTCGCCGGGCGTCGTCAGGCGGCCGATCCAGCCGCGCAGTCCGATGGTCACGGGGCGGAACCAGCCCGACCGCGCGACCAGCAGCGAAACGGCCAGGGCGCCGCCGGCCAGGGCGGTCACGGCCAGGAAGGGAAGCAGCGCCGACCAGCCAAGCCACAGGGCGGCGGCCGCGAAAAGCTTGGCGTCGCCGCCGCCGATCCAGCCGGCGGCGAACATGCCCATGCCGACGATCAAGGCGCCGAAGCCGACGGCCACCGCCAGTCCGATCTGGGTCACTGACGCGCCGAGCAGCAGGGCGGTGGGGAAAAAGAGGGCGATGAGCGCCAGGGAGATCCAGTTGGGAATGGTGAAGCTGGTCGCGTCACGCATCGCGGCGATGATCGCCAGCGCGGGAAAGGCGACAAGTAGCAGGAACTGGATCAGCGGAAGCATGGAACGTCCGGGGCCTTCGGTGAGGCGGGCAGTCTGCACCCGCAGCGGTGAACCGATCATTGACGCCGGGCGACGCGCCGGCGCCCCAAAAGCAGAAGGGCCGCGGATTTCTCCGCGGCCCCCTGTTTTCCGAAGCGACGCCGAACTTAGGCGGGCGTCAGGCCCTTATTGATGTCGCCGAAGGCGGTGTTGAGCTTGCCGCCGAGGGTCGAGACAGCGGTGATGATAACCACCGCGATCAGAGCGACGATCAGGCCGTATTCGATGGCCGTGGCGCCGGATTCATCCTTGGCGAAGCGCGTCATAAACTTGGTCATTGCTTGATCTCCTCATTAGCAAGCTGGCGGTTGCGGGTCCAAGCCGCTTGGCCTGCCTGCCCCCGAAAACAAGGCCACCTTCGCAGGACGCGTTTAATGGCCAGTAAACAGCAGAACTTGACCAAACAATTTTCTATGGTTTACTTGGGTTTACTATTACGATCGCTTAACCACGTCGCCCGAAACGGGTCGGGAGTCTCTATAAGAATCGCGCCCGCCCGCGCGTGAGTCATTTTCAGCCTTTGTTGACCATTCGGGCCGAGTCTGCGGGAAGAATTCGCGACCGGAAAAACCCCATGCGCCGCATCCTCAGCCTCGTTGTCGCCGTGACGACCCTCGCCGTCGCCCTGCCGGCGGTCGCCCAGAGCCTGTCGATCCGCATCGACCAGGCGGCCAGGCTCGGGCTGTCGGGCACGGCGCGGGACGTGATCGTCGGCAACCCGGCCGTGGCGGACGTGACCGTGATCGACGGCCGCAACCTGATCGTGACCGGCAAGGGATACGGCATCACCAACCTGATCGTGGTGGACGGGCGCGGACGCACCATCCTTGACCGTCAGATCATCGTCTCGGCGTCCGACGACGGCCGGGTGACGATGTATCGGGGTCCGGGCCTGTTCAACTATTCCTGCTCGCCCCGCTGCGAGCGCACCCCGATGCCGGGCGAGAGCGACCCCGTGTACCAGGAACATGCGCCGCCCTACACCGCGGCCGCCGCGCGGGCGGCCGGCGCGGCCAGGCCGCAGGGCGAGTAAACCGCCGGTTAGGGACGGCGCGCTATCCTGACGGCAATCCGGTTGGGAAGGCGTCCGCCCATGGCCTTGAAGGCCCTCAGATCCAGATCGCTTCTCCGGCGCTTCGTGGCCGCCCGTCGCGGCGCGACGGCGGTCGAGTTCGCGCTGGTCGCCGCGCCGTTTCTGGCCCTGATGTTCGGCGTGCTCGAGCTGGGCCTCGTCTTCATGGTGTCGACCACGCTCGACAACGCCACCGAGGCGGCGGCCCGGACGATCCGGACCGGCCAGCTCCAGGCCGCCGGCGGCAGCGCCTCGTCGTTCAAGAACGCCATCTGCGACAACATGACCTGGCTGGGGTCGAGCTGCGGCGCCAAGCTGACCGTCGACGTGCGCACCTTCCCCAAGTTCGCCAACGTCGCCATGAGCAACCCGGTCACGGACGGCGCGGTCGACCCCTCCAAGACGAACTTCACGCCGGGCGGCGGCGAGGACATCGTCGTGGTCCGCGCCTACTACGAATGGACCCTGATCACGCCGATGCTCAACGCCGGCCTCGCCAACCTGGGGGGCACCAAGCGTCTGGTCTACTCGACGGTGACCTTCCGCAACGAGCCGTACGACTCATGATCAAGCTGTTCAAACGCCTTGGCCGCGACCGTCGCGGCGTGTCCGCGGTCGAGTTCGCGCTGATCGCGCCGGCGATGATCGCCTTCTACTTCGGGCTGGCGGAGATCACCCAGGCCCTGCTGGCGGAGCGGCGGGCCGGCCACGCCGCCTCGGCGATCGGCGATCTGGTCGCCCAGTCGTCGTCGATCTCCAACACAGACATCACCGACATCTTCCAGATCGCCACGACGATCATGCAGCCCTATCCGACCAACACCCTGAAGATGCGGGTGACCAGCGTGAAGGCCAACGCCGCCGGCGCCACCACCGTGGCCTGGAGCAACGGCTCGGGCATGACCCCGTACGGCACGGGCGCCGCGCTGACGGTGCCGTCCGGCGTCATCGCCGCCAACCAGAGCGTGATCATGTCGGAGGTCACCTACGACTACGACTCGCCGGTCAACTTCTTCATGCCCAACGCGGTGACCTTCAGCCGCAAGTTCTACCTGCGGCCCCGCAGGTCGGACGAAGTCGCCAAGGTCAACTAGGACACGTCGGACAGGCGGTCGGCCAGGTCGCGCACCACCGGCAGCGTCGGCAGGTCGACCCCATCGAGCGACGACACCGGCCGCACCCCGATCAGGCTATTGGTCAGGAACACCGCTTCGGCCTCGGTCAGGGCGCTGGGCGGAAAGCTGCCCTCGCGCGGCGACAGGCCGAACTCGCCGGCGACCAGCAGCACCTGCCGCCGCATCACCCCGTCCAGCACGCCGCAGTCCAGCGACGGCGTGAACAGGCGGCCTTCCTTGATCCAGAACAGGTTCGCCGCCGCCGCGCAGGCCAGGTCGCCGCTGGTGTTCAGCATCAGCGCCTCGGCCGGCGCGGCCTCGCGGCGCGCCATGACGTTGTCGAGGTAGGACAGCGTCTTCATCCGGGCGCCGGGCGAGGTCGGATTGCGCCGGATCGCGCTGGTCCGCAGGCCGATGGCCCCGTCCGGGCGGACATGCCGGCTGGTGGCGGCGAAGACATGCGGCTCGATCATCTCCGGCCGGTCCAGCCCGCGCCCGCCCGAGCCGGCGGTCAGGGTCAGCCGCACGGCGAAGCGGCCGAGCGTGGCGTCGGTGTCGCCCAGCGCCAGCTCGCACAGGCGGCGGGCGGCGTCCGGGTCGGGTTGGTTCAGCCCCAGCTCCCAGCAGGCCCGCCGCATGCGGGCGATGTGAGCGTCGAACAGGATCAGTTCCCCGTCCAGCGCCAGGATGGTCTCGAACACCCCGTCGCCCAGCAGCAGCCCGCGATCATCAAGCGGCATGGTCATCGGGTCACTCCGTGGTCAGGGCGCGCAGCAGGGCCGCGATCTTGGCTTCAGTCTCGAGCCGTTCGGCCCGCGGGTCGCTGTCGGCGACGATCCCGGCCCCGGCCCGGGCCTCGAATCGCCAGCCCTCGCCGTCCTCGACCAGGCCGAGGGTCCGGATCAGGACGCTGGAGTCAAAGGCGCCGTCGAACCCGGCCCAGAACAGCGCTCCGCAATAGGGCCCGCGCGGCGGCTCCAGCCGGGCGATGGACTTCATGGCCTGGACCTTGGGGGCGCCGGTGACCGACCCTGGCGGGAAGGCCGCCTCCAGCAGGTCGGCGGCGGTCATGCCGGGGGCCAGCACGCCGCGCACGGTCGAGACCAGGTGGTGAACATTGGCGAAGCTCTCGACGCGGAACAGCTCCGGCGTCGTCACCGCGCCGGGCGAGCAGACGCGCGAGAGGTCGTTGCGCATCAGGTCGACGATCATCAGGTTCTCGGCCCGGTCCTTTTCGCTGGCCACCAGCTCGGCGGCCAGGGCTGCGTCGGCGGCGGGCGTCGCGCCCCGCGGGCGGGTGCCCTTGATCGGCCGGGTCTCGACGGTCAGCCGTCGGCCCGCGCTGACACTGACGAAGCGCTCCGGCGAGTTGGAGACCAGCGCTCGTCCCGGCGTCCGAAGGTAGCCGGCGAAGGGCGCGGCGCTCTGGCCGACCAGCCGGGCGGCGAGGTCGAACGGCCGGGCCTGCGGGACCAGCCGCCCGGTCCACAGCCGGGCGATGTTGGCCTGGAAATACTCCCCGGCGTGGATGCGGCCGACGACCTCGGCCACGGCGGTCTCGTAGGCGTCGGCGGGCGAGGCCGTGACGTCCACGGCCAGCCGGCCGGGCGTGGCGGCCCGTTGCGGGGCGTTGAGCCAGTTGGCGGCGGCGGCGGCCCGCTCCGGCGTGTGGCCGATGGCCAGCACCCGCCGCCGGTCGTGGTCGAAGGCCAGCAGCGCCGGGTAGCGCCCGACCAGCAGGTCCGGCCAGTCGGCGTGGCGCGCCAGGCCCAGCGGCTCGATCCGGTCGCCCAGCTCGTAGGCAGCCAGTCCCGCCAGCCCGCCCTGGAACGGCGGCCCGTCCGGATGAGTGTCCACGGCCTCGCCGAGCAGACCCCGGATCAGGTCGAACGGATCGCGCGGGTCGTCGCCTGTCAGGGTCAGGGTCGCGTCGGGCTCGCGCAGCACATAGGACCAGCGCGCGTTGTCGCCGGACCCGCCTGACAGGAAGGCGCAGGTCCACGGCTCATCGGCGAAGGCCGACAGCACCGCCTCCGGCTGTCGCCAGGGCCGCTCGAGGAGGGTCGCCGCGTGCATGGGGCGGGAGATAGCGCCCCCCGCGCCCGGCGGCAAACGGCTCAGGCGACCTGCTTGCCGCCGCCCTTGACGAAGAACATGCCGACCAGGCCCATCAGCAGCAGGGCGCCGATGGGAATGAAGCCGCCGGCCTGGCTCTGGGTCAGGGCGGTGAACACGCCCACCAGCAGGGACCCGATCCAGACAGTGATCGACCCCGACAGCGCGTACATCCCGAAGAAGGCCGGCAGCTTCTCGGCCGGCACCAGCCTCGTGAGCAGGGTGCGGCTGGAGGCGTAGTGCGCGGTCACGAAGATCGCCACGCCAAAGCCGATGAGCAGGTAGAGCACCTCCGGCAGGGTGCGGAACATCGGCCCGTCCCACAGCGGCGCATGGGCGGCCGCGTCGTAGGGCCAGAAGTAGAGGATCCTGTCGCGGCCCATGCCCAGCCAGGCGATCAGGCAGACCAGCGCGGCGGTGATCTCGAACCGGACCGCGTTGCGCGGTCCCATCAGGCCATCGAAGAAGGCCCCCGCGAAGCCGCCCGCCACCGCGAAGACGCTGAGCAGGATGCCGTAGGCCAGCATCTCCATGATCTGCCATTCCATGACGCCGGCCGTGTAGATGCCCGAAAAGATCAGCAGCGCGGTCATGCCGTCGTTGAACAGCATCCGGGCGGACAGGTAGATCACCGCGTCCTTCTCGGTGACCAGCACGCCCAGCGTCTCCCGCAGGCGTTTGGGCCCCTTCACGGCCGCCGAGAGGATCGACCAGACCACGCCGCCCAGCTGGGTCGCGGCCTGTTTCAGCGCCGGCAGAAAGCCCATGCCGGTCTTCGGCGCGTCGGGGGTGAACAGGAACAGCGGGACCGCGAACAGCACCAGAAGCACGGCTGCGATCGGCGCGACGATGCGCGAGGTCTCGGCCTGGCTGGGGTCCAGCCCGAACAGCGGCTGGTCGGGCACCAGCGGCCAGCCGGCCACGGCCGGGTTGCCCGGCAGCGCGAAGGCCAGCAGGCAGAAGGTCAGGGTCAGGACCGAGAAGAAGTTGCCCGCCGACAGCGCCAGGCCCGAGGCCTGCGGCGCGTGCCTGTGCCCCGCCGCGCCGATCAGCATCGAATTGTGGATCACCTCGCAATAGGCGAACAGCACGCCGATGATCCCGAACAGCCACAGGCCGGCCATGATCGGCAGGCCCTCGCCGCCGGGCTTGGCGAACCACAGGGCGAAGATCAGCGGCGCCATGGCCGCCACGATGGCCAGCATCAGCGGCTTGCGCGCGCCATAGCGGTCGATGGCCGCGCCCAGGATCGGGGCGGTCAGGGCGATCAGGAGGCTGTTGAGGGTGCTGACCGCGGCGATCATCGCCTGGCCCTTCACCGGATCGCCGACCACCGCCGTCGTGAAGTAGGGGGCGAAGATGTAGATGGTGATCAGGATCACATAGGGATCGCGGCCGCCCTGGAAGATCGACCAGCTCCAGCCGCCCAGCGACAGCCTGCCGGCCGCGGGAGGCGCCGCCGCCGCGCCGCCGGCCGGCTCTATCCCGTCCGGAAGCACCTCGCCGAGCACGATCAGGTCGTGTTCTGCGTCACCCGGCGTGCGCTGCGTCATGCGGCTGTCGTCCTTCCCTGGGGCAGGCCGTCATGCCGCGGCCTTGCCGTCACGGTGGACGTCAAACGCGCGTTTGTCACGGGCGCCCTGAGGGAAGCCTGGACCGTCTAGGCGAGGATGCGCGCCTCGATGGCGGCGCGGGTCTTGCTGTCCACGCCCAGCACCGTTTCCAGATAGTGGTCGAGCGAGGGGTGGGCGGCGTGGATCGCCGCGAAGGCGGTCTCCAGATACTGCTGCTCGACGCCCAGGGCGGTGATCAGGGCCTCGTCGGTCGCCTCGCGGCCGGTCATGTCCAGGATGGCCTGGCGCATCATCGGCACGCGGCGCTCGAACCGGAGCGGATCATTGGTCAGCAGGAAGTCGGCGAAGATGTCGTCCTCGTGGACGCCCGCGATGTGGTGGGTCAGCGCCGCCAGGATGCCCGTGCGGTCCTTGCCGGCCGCGCAGTGGATCAGCGTCGCCCCCTGGGTGTGCCCCAGGCGCTGGAAGTAGCGGCTGTAGAGGTCGACGTGGCGGCCGACGAACGGCGCCTCGCGGTAGTAGTCGACCATGTAGTCGGTGAAGGCCTTGGCGCTCAGATCGGACGCGGCGATGAACCGGTGCCAGGGATCGTCATGCTCGTCGCCCTCGCCGTTCTCGATCAGCTCGGCGGAAAAGCCGTTCCAGCGCCGGCTGGGGCTGCGGGTCCGCTCGTTGGGGCGGCGCAGGTCGACGATCAGGCTCAGGCCCAGGGCGCCCAGCGCCTCCAGGTCGGCGTCGGTCGCCTCGGCCTGGTGGGCGGCGCGGTAGAGCACGCCCTTGCGGATGTGACGCTCTCCGGCGCCGTAGTCGCCGAAGTCGCGGAAGTTCTCGATGGCTTCGAAAGCAAGTTTGCGGGTCATGGCGTTGGTTCCTAGCCGAGCATCGCGACGATGGCGAGACGGCGCGCGCCTGACCTGAACGTTCTTTCACTTGCGGCGCGTCGGCATCGCCTGTCATGTCGAAGGTGGGGAGTGCTGGCTTGGGATATCCACTGCGGGGGCAGGCATTGTCATGTTGATCGTCGAGAATCTCACACACGTCTATCCGAACGGCACCGTGGCGCTGGACGAGGTCAGCCTCACCGTCGCCAAGGGCATGTTCGGCCTGCTCGGCCCCAACGGCGCCGGCAAGTCGACGTTGATGCGGACCATCGCCACGCTGCAGGCCCCGACCTCCGGCCATGTCCGCTTCGGCGGGATCGACGTGCTCAAGGACCCGGAAGCCCTGCGCCGCACGCTCGGCTACCTGCCCCAGGACTTCGGCGTCTATCCGCGGGTGTCGGCGCTGGACATGCTCGACCACATGGCGATCCTCAAGGGCGTCTCCGACCGCAAGGACCGCAAGGAAACCGTCGAGACCCTGCTCAACCAGACCAACCTCTGGAACGTGCGCCACAAGGCCATCGCCGGCTTCTCCGGCGGCATGCGCCAGCGCTTCGGCATCGCCCAGGCCCTGATCGGCGACCCGTCGCTGATCATCGTCGACGAGCCGACCGCCGGCCTCGACCCCGAAGAGCGCAACCGCTTCCTCAACCTGCTGGCCGAGATCGGCGAGAACGTGGTGGTCATCCTCTCGACCCACATCGTCGAGGACGTTTCCGACCTCTGCCCGGCCATGGCCATCATCTGCGATGGCCGCATCGTCGGCCAGGGCGCGCCCCAGACGCTGGTCGCCTCGCTGCGGGGCCGCATCTGGAAGAAGACCATCGACAAGGCCGAGCTCGAGGCGTGCAAGGCCCGCCATCAGGTCATCTCGACCCGGCTGTTCGCCGGCCGGACCGTGATCCACATCATCGCCGACAGCGATCCGGGCGACGGCTTCGAAGCGGTGCAGGGGGATCTGGAGGACGTCTACTTCTCCACCCTCTCGACCCACCGCAAGGCCGCCTGAGCGGGGGCCCGGCATGTTCGGCAAGATCGCCGCCTTCGAGTTCCGCTACCAGGTCAAGTCGCCGATCTTCTGGATCGCGATCGCCATCTTCTTCCTGTTGACCTTCGGGTTCGTCGCCACCGACCAGATCAGCATCGGCGGCGGCGGCAACATCCACGAGAACTCGCCCTACGCCATCGCCCAGACCCACCTGATCCTGGCGATCTTCTACATGTTCGTGACGACGGCCTTCGTGGCCAACGTCATCGTGCGGGACGACGAGACCGGCTTCGGCTCGATCCTGCGGTCAACACAGATACGCAAGTTCGACTACCTCTACGGACGCTTCACCGGCGCGTTCGCGGCTGCGGCGCTTTCGTTTCTCGCCGTGCCGTTGGCGATCTTCGTCGGCGCGGCCATGCCCTGGCTGGACCCGGAAACCATCGGCCCGTTCGTGCCGCGGGCCTACCTGTTCGCCTATTTCGTACTGGCGCTGCCGGCTCTGCTGCTGACCTCGTCGATCTTCTTCACCCTGGCCACGGTCACACGGTCGCTGATGTGGACCTATGTCGGGGTGATCACCCTGCTGGTGGTGTGGATCATCGCCGGGATCGCGCTCGACCGGCCCGAGTTCGACAAGGGGGCGGCCCTGTGGGAGCCGTTCGGCTCGGGCGCGTTCGGCCTGGCCACCAAGTACTGGACGGCCGCCGAGCGAAACACGCTGACGCCCGTGCTCGAAGGGGCGCTGCTGTTCAACCGGGCCTTCTCGCTGGCGCTGAGCGCCGGCTTCCTGGTCCTGGCCTATTTCCTGTTCAGTCTCCAGTCCGGCGCCCAGTCGGGGAAGAAGGCCAGGCGTGACCGGCTGGCCCAGATCGCCGCCCCGGACGCGCCGCCGCCGCCGCTGACCGCGCTGCCCAAGCCGCGCTTCGACACCGCCACAGCCTGGGCCCAGCTCCGGACCCGCACGCGGCTGGACATGCTGCAGGTGTTCGGCAGCCCGGCTTACGGCGTGCTGCTGTTCATCGGCCTGGCCAACGCTCTGGGCGGCCTCTGGTTCGCGGCCGAGGCGGCTAACTACGGCGGCCAGGTCTACCCGGTGACCCGGGTCCTGATCCCGGCCCTCATGGGGACGTTCGGGCTGATCCCGATCATCATCTCGATCTACTACGCCGGCGAACTGGTCTGGCGCGAGCGCGAGAAGAAGACCCACGAGATCATCGATTCCACGCCCGTGCCGGACTGGGCGTTCATCGCGCCCAAGGTGCTGGCGATTTCGCTCGTCCTGATCTCGACCCTGGTGGTCAGCATGCTGGCGGCGATAGCCATCCAGGCGGCCAAGGGCTTCTTCGAGTTCCAGATCCCGGAGTACCTGCTCTGGTACGTCCTGCCCCAGAGCGTCGACTACATCATGGTCGCGGTGCTGGCGGTCTTCCTGCAGGTCCTGGCGCCGCACAAGTTCGTCGGCTGGGGCCTGATGGTGCTCTACCTGGTGACCACGATCACCTTCGTGACCCTCGGCTTCGAGCACAATCTCTACAACTACGGCGGCGCGCCGGCCGTCCCCCTGTCCGACATGAACGGCATGGGCAGGTTCTGGATCGGAGCCTGGTGGTTCCGGCTCTACTGGAGCGCCTTCGCGGTCATCCTGCTGGTGCTGGGCTACGCCCTCTGGCGGCGCGGGACCGAGAGCCGGCTGTGGCCGCGTATCAAGCGCCTGCCCCGGCGGCTGACCGGCAAGGCCGGCCTGACCTTCGCGGCGGCGGCGATGGTTTTCGTCGGGGCCGGCGGATTCATCTACTACAACACCAACGTCCTCAACGCCTACCGGACCAACATCGACAACGAGAAGTGGCAGGCCGACTATGAGAAGGCGCTGATCGGCTACGCCGACACGCCGCGTCCCAAGATCGTGTCGATGACGCTCAAGGTGGACATCTATCCGGACGAGCCGCGCCTCACGACCTGGGGCTCCTACGTCGTCGAGAACCGCACCAACCAGCCGCTCAAGGAAATCCACGTCGCCTTCGACCGAGACCTGAAGGTCAGCGCTCTGAACATCCAGGGCGGGCGCTCGATCCGCACCTACGACGATTTCAACTACCGCATCTTCGCGCTCGACACCCCGATGCTGCCCGGCGAGCGTCGGACCATCGGCTTCACCACCGAACGGGCCCAGCGCGGTTTCCGCAACAGCGGTAATGAGACCCGCGTCATCCCCAACGGCACGTTCGTGAACAATGCCGAGCTCGCGCCGTTCCTGGGCATGGAGCGCAGCGGCCTGCTGCAGGACCGCGCCAAGCGCCGCAAGTACGGCCTGCCGGTCGAGCAGCGCATGCCCAGGCTGGGCGACGCCGCCTCCCGGCAGTTCAACTACCTGCGTCATGACGCCGACTTCGTGACCGCCGACATCACCATCAGCACGGTGGCCGACCAGACGCCGATCGCCCCGGGCTACAAGGTGTCGGACGTCACCCGCGACGGCCGCCGCACGGCGCGTTTCGTGACCGAGGCGCCGGTCCTGCCGTTCTTCTCCGTACAGTCGGCTCGCTACGAGGTCTCGCGCGAGACCTACAAGGGCATCGACATCGCGGTCTATTACGACCGCCGCCACCCCAGGAACGTCGAGCGGATGAAGACCGCCGCCAAGGCGTCGCTCGACTACTTCCAGGCCAACTTCAGCCCCTACCAGTTCCGCCAGCTGCGCTTCCTGGAGTTTCCGGCCTACGAGAATTTCGCCCAGGCTTTCGCCAACACCATGCCCTGGTCGGAAAACCTCGGCTTCATCGCCGACTACAGCGACCCGTCCAAGATCGACATGGTCACCTACATCGGCGCGCACGAGATCGGGCACCAGTGGTGGGCCCACCAGGTGATCGGCGCCGACCAGCAGGGCTCGACCGCCCTGTCGGAGACCCTGGCCCAGTACTCGGCGCTGATGGTCATGAAGCGGATGTACGGCGAGGACCAGATCCGCAAGTTCCTGAAGTTCGAGCTCGACAGCTATCTGCGGGCGCGGGGCGGCGAGCCGGTCGAGGAGCTGCCGCTCTACCGCGTCGAGAACCAGGACTACATCCACTACCGAAAAGGCTCGCTGGTCATGTACCGGCTGCAGCGGGAAATCGGCGAGGATGCCGTGAACCGCGCGCTGCAGCGGGTCCTGCGCATCCACGCCTTCAACGGCGCGCCCTACCCGACCTCGATCGACCTGATCAGCGCGCTGCGCGCCGAGGCGCCGGCCGACAAGCAGGACCTGATCACCGATCTGTTCCAGAAGATCACGCTCTACGACATCCAGACCCGGTCGGTGGCGGTCAAGAAGCGCCCGGACGGCCGGTTCGACGTCACCCTGACGGTGCAGGCCCGCAAGCTCTACGCCGACGGCGAGGGCAAGGAGACCGAGGCGCCGCTGAACGAGGTGCTCGACGTCGGCCTGTTCACCGCCATGCCGGGCGACAAGGGATTTTCCGGCAAGAGCGTGATGACCATGGTCAAGCGCCCGATCCGTTCGGGGACCCAGACGCTGACCTTCACGGTCGACAAGGCGCCGCGCTACGCCGGGGTCGATCCCTACAACTACCTGATCGACCGCAATTCGGACGACAACGTCGCCAGGGTCGGGGACTGAGCCCCCGACCCTGGCGTAGTCGTCAGGTCAGGCTGTCGCGGAGCGTCCGCGCCTTGTCGAGGTGCTCCTGGATGGTCGGCAGCATGGCGGCCGCGGCCGCCTTGATCTGCGGATTGTCCCCGTCCTGGGCGTAGCGGCTCATCAGGTTCAGGGTCGCCTGGTGGGCGTCGACCTGACCGGCCATGTACTTCTTGTCGAAGTCTCCGGCGTCAACAGCGCGCAGATCGGCGAGGGCGGTCGACTTGTCGTCCGGCAACATCGCCGGCGGCGTGATCGTCAGACCGGAAGCTGCAATGGCGGTCTTCAGGTCGGCCGTGGTCCTTGCATGGCCGTCGACCATCATCTGCGCGAAGGCCTTCACCTCGGCGTTGACCGAGCGTTCCAGCGCGATCCTGCCCGCCTCGATCTCGAACATGTCGCCGGCCGCGGCCTTGGCGACGAATTCCGGCGCCGAGGTCTCGTCGGTCGGCGTCGGGATGGTCGCGGCCGGGTTGGCGTCAGGGGCGACGGCGGCGGTCTGGTCGTTCTTCTGGCCACAGGCGGCGAGCGTCAGCGACAGGGCTGCGACGCCGACAAGAAGGAAATGGCGATTCATGGGGGGTACTCCGATGAAAGTTGACAAGGTCTCCCGCTCCCCCCAAGCGAGCACGTCATAAAAGAAGGCACGGGGGCATGATGAGTTCCGACGCGAACAGCAGGCCGGGCCCGCTTGATGGCCTGACGGTCATCGAAATGGGCACGCTGATCGCCGGCCCCTTCTGCGGCCAGATCCTCGGCGACTTCGGCGCCACGGTGATCAAGATCGAGGATCCCAAGGCCGGTGATCCGATGCGCCAGTGGGGCCGCTCGCTGCCCAAGGGCCACTCGCCGTGGTGGCCGGTGATCGGTCGCAACAAGCGCTCGGTGACCCTCGATCTGCGCACCGTGGAGGGTCAGGACATCGCCCGCCGCCTGATCGCCGGCGCCGACGTGCTGGTCGAGAATTTCCGGCCCGGCGCGATGGAAAAGTGGGGCCTTGGCTACGAGCGCCTGTCGGCGGACAACCCCGGTCTGGTCATGGCGCGGGTGTCGGGCTTTGGCCAGACGGGTCCCTATTCGTCGCGCGCCGGCTACGCCCTGATCGGCGAGGCCATGGGCGGCCTTCGCTACATCACCGGCGAGCCTGACCGCGCGCCCGCCCGCGCCGGCATCTCGGTCGGCGACAGCCTGGCCGGGCTGCACGCGGCGCTGGGGACCATGATGGCCCTCCACGCCCGCCACCGCAGCGGCAAGGGCCAGATCGTCGACGCCGCCATCTACGAGAGCGTGCTGTCGGTGATGGAAAACCTGATCACCGAATACGGCCTGACCGGCTATGTCCGCGAGCGGTCCGGTTCGGTCCTGCCCGGCATCGCCCCCTCCAACGCCTATCCGACGAAGGACGGCGCGCTGGTGGTCATCGGCGCCAACCAGGACACGCTGTTCCGGCGCCTCTGTGACGCCATGGGCCGGCCCGAGCTGGCCGATGACCCCCGCTACGCCGGGCATGCGGCGCGGGGAGAGCACCAGGCGCAGCTCGACGCCCTGATCGGCGACTGGACCGCGACGCTGGACGCCGACGCGCTGCTGGCGCTGATGGAAACCAGCGGCGTCGCCGCCGGCCGGGTCTATCGCGCGCCCGACATGCTCGCCGATCCGCAGTTCGCCGCGCGCGAGGCCATCGTCGAGGTTCCGCACCCGGTGTTCGGCGCGGTGAAGATGCAGAACGCCTTCCCCCGGCTCAGCGACACGCCCGGCGCCGTGCGCTGGCCCGGCCCGGCCCTGGGCGAGCACACCGAAGAGGTTCTGGCCGAGCGGCTGGGGATGAGTACAGCCGAGATATCCAGCCTCCGCGAAAGCGGTGTGATCTGAAATCAGATGTCATCCCGGCCGCAGCGCGCAGCGCGAAGAGCCGGGACCCAGAAGCGGGCGCACAGTATCGGCTGGGTCCCGGGTCGCCTTCGGCGCCCGGGATGACAGGGGAAGTCCCCTACCGCGCCACCGCCTCGGCCAGCGCCCGAACGATCTGGTTCACATTGTAGGGCTTGCGCACCACCGGCGCGTCGAAGCCCTCCGGCGCGCCGCGCTCGCCATAGCCGGTGGCGAAGACGAACGGCGTCCCGCGCGCCCTCAGCGCTTCCGCCAGCGGCGCGACCGACGCCCCGTTGAGATTGGCGTCGAGCACGGCGGCGTCGATCTCCAGGTCGAGCATCGCCATGCCCTCTTCCAGCTCCGCGGCGTTGCCCGCGACGATGGCGCCGGCGTCCTGCAGGCCGGCCTCGAGCTCCAGCGCCAGCAGGACCGCGTCCTCGACGATCAGGATCCTCAAGCCGCGAATACTGGCTTCCGCCGTCGGCTGTCCGAGCGACGCCCCCACGACCGGCGGGAGCGGTTCCTCGACGGGAGGCAGCAGCGCGTCGGCCGGCGGCTTGTCGAGCATGACGCCGGCGGCGCCGCTGATCCGGGCCCGCAGGCCTTCGGGGCGATAGTCGATCTCCACCGCGCCGCCCAGCTCCCGTCCGGTCACCTGTTCCAGCAATGTCGAGCCGAAGCCGCGTCGTTCCGGGGGCTTGACCCGCGGGCCTCCGGCTTCGGACCACTCGATGACGAAGCCACCGTCCGGTGTGCGGGACCACTGGACCTCGATGCGGCCGCTGTCCGTCGACAGCGCCCCGTACTTGACGGCGTTGGTGGCCAGTTCGTGCAGCGCCAGGGACGCGGCGTTGGCCGCCCGCGGCTTGAGCGTGATCTCGGGGCCCTCCCAGCGGGCCTGTCCAGGCGCCAGGCCGCCCAGTTCGGCGGCGGCGATGTGGGCCAGGCTGGCGCCGCGCCAGCGCGTCGCCGTCAGCAGTTCGTGGGCCGAAGCCATGGCCTTCAGCCGCCCGGAGAACGCCGCCAGGAAGCCGTCGGTCGACGTGGTCTTGCGCGCGGACTGGGCGGCCAGCGACTGCACGGCCGCCAGCACGTTCTTCACCCGGTGGTCGAGTTCGGCCAGCAGCACCTCGCGGTGGTCTTCCTCGTCCTTGGACTCGGTGATGTCGCGAATGACGCCGATCAGCCTCAACGGCCGCCCCGCCTCGTCCAGAGCCAGGACGCCGGCGCCCTGCATCCAGCGCTGGCGTCCATCGTCGGGCCGGATCATCCGGTACTGCACCGCGTAGCGTCCCTCGGTGCGCAGGCCGGTCTCGACGGCCTTGCGCAGGTCGTCGACGTCGTCGGGGTGCACGAACCGGAACGAGACATCGCCGCCTTCGGCCGGCGCGGAGGCGCGGCTGACGCCGGTCAAGGCTCGCATGCGATCGCTGACGAAGACCTTGTCCTCGCCCATGTCCCATTCAAACTCGCCCAGGCCGGCGGCGTCGAGGGCCAGTTCGACCCGCTGATGGTCCAGCCGGGCGCGCCGCTGGTTGTCGATAACCTCCGCGTCATGGACCAGCATCTCGATGGTGAGCGAGGCGAGATCCTCAAGCGCCATGCGTTCGGCGTCGTCGTGGGGCGCGTGCGGTTCGGGGTCGCCCACCGACAGCACGCCGACCACCTCGCCGCCGGGCGCGATCAGCGGCGCCCCGGCATAGAAGCGCACATCGACCTGGGTCAGGGCCGTCCGCATGTGATCGAAGCGGGGGTCGCTGGACAGGTCATCGACGAACAGCGTCTCGCCCGACCGGACCATATGGTCGGCCATGCTGCCGGCGCGAGGATACTGTCCGGCCGGCACGCCGACGCGAGCCTTGTGCCAGAGCCGGTCGGCATCGACGAGGACGATCGCCGCCCGCGGGGCCCGCAGAAGCAGGGCGGCGGTGCGGACGATGCGGTCGAACCGGACGTCGGAGCCGCTGTCGAGCGCATGCAGGCTCCCGAGCGCGCGAAGTCTCGCCGCCTCCCGGTCTCGCCCCGCCTGTGCCGCTGCGTCATCCATCCCGCCAGCATAGCCGCTCGCCCCGGCTCGCGCGAGACGCGACCAGGCGGCGGGAGGCGCAATCGGCAGGGTCCGACAGGTCGGCCTGCAAATCGCCGTTCCCTAAGCGGCCCCGGGCCGCTAGGATGGAACCCCTGTCGCCGCCTCGCGTTGGTCCCTGCTGAACCCCCTGGAGGGCTTGCCGGACCCTGGCGCGCCCGCGAACCTGGAGAATGCCCATGCCGAGCAACGGCCCGACCGACGTCACCAACCCCGCCGCCGGCGAGGCCGAACAGGCCAAGGCCGCGCTGAAGAACGCCGCCAAGCACGCGGAACGCAGCTTTGTCGACGCCGCCGACCAGGCGCGTGAAAAGCTGACCGAGGCGGCGCACCGCACCGAGGCGGCTGTCCGCGAAGGGATCGAAACCCTCCGCGCCCAAAGCCGCGCCTACACCGACAACGCCAGCGAACAGTTTGACGTGGCGCAGCGCTATGTCGTCGATCGCGTCAAGGAACGTCCGGTCACCGCCACGCTGGCCGGTATCGGCGTCGGCCTGCTCATCGGCCTGCTGCTGGCCGGCCGGGGCGATCGCCGCTGATGATGGAACGGACGTTGATGGCTCTCGCGGCGGCCGCCGCCATAGCCGCCGCCGCGGCCGTTGGCGTCGTTTCCGCGTTCTTTGCCCTGTACGCGCTGGTCGAGCCCCAACTGGGCGCGCCCGGCGCGGCGGCGGTCGTATCCGCCAGCGCAGCCGTCCTGGTCGCGGTGGCGGGCTACATCGCCGCCCGCAAGGTCGATGGGGACAGGCGGCGCAACACGGCGCAATCGACGCCGGACGCCACTCTTGTCGACACCATCCTCTCGCTGGTCCGGGAGCGTCCGTTGCTGGCCTCAGGGGCCGCGGTCGCCGCCGGCATCTACGCGCTGCGCAACCCGCAACTGATCGCGGCGGTGCTTCGCGCGTTCATGGACAAGCCGTCCCCCCCGAAACGATAACGGGCGCCTGACTTCCCCGGCGCCCCCGGAGTGAAGTCATGTTCGTTCTTCCCGATCTGCCCTATCCTGCCGCGGCTCTTGAGCCGGTGATCAGCGCCCGCACGCTCGGGTACCACCATGGCAAGCATCACAAGGCCTACGTCGACACGCTGAACAAGCTGCTGGCGGAGTCCGGCGACAGTCCGGACTCCCTTGAGGCGGTCATCCGCGAGACCGCCGGCGACACCGACAGGCGCAAGCTCTTCAACAACGCCGCCCAGGCTTGGAATCACGCCTTCTTCTGGGACTCCATGACCCCTGAGCACGCCCCGCCGACCGCGGATCTGGCGACGGCGATCGACGCCGCGTTCGGCGACATCGCCGCGCTGCGGGAGGCGTTCGTCACCGAAGGCGTCGGCCACTTCGCCTCGGGCTGGGTCTGGTTGATCGTCGAGGGCGATGCGCTGAAGGTCATCTCCACCCATGACGCCGACGATACGGTGCCGCTCGAAGGCGTGACGCCGCTTCTGGTCTGCGATCTGTGGGAGCACGCCTACTATCTCGACCACCAGAATGACCGGAAGGGCTTCCTGGAAGCCTGGTTCGACACATTGGCGAACTGGTCGCTGGCGACGCGGCAGCTGGCGGCGTCCCGTGGCGAGGGCGATGTCTGGGCCTATCCCGCCCCTGTTCACCGCTGAGGGAACGCGGGTCGCGGAGACGCGTTTCCAGATCATCGGACCGCATTGGCCGGTCGAACCAGGGATGGAGATTCGCGAATGCTCAGGTGGGCACTGATTTTTCTGGTCGTGGCGTTGATCGCCGCGTTCCTGGGCTTTGGCGGACTTGCCGGCACGGCTGTCGATATCGCCAAGATCCTGTTCTTCGTCTTCCTCGTGCTGTTCGTCGTCTCCGGCGTCATGCATCTGGTGCGAGGCCGGTCGCCTTAAGGCGCCGAGGACTTTCCGCGTTGGAGCGGCGGCGGGGCGACCCGCCGCCGTTTTCATGTCCGGCGAGCCTTTGTCAGGAGGGCCGTCGGTCGATCCGCCAGGTCCGCCACGGCTCGAAGTGCGAGCCGGTCCAGGCCAGCGCGGCGACGGTCACGCATTCGTCGGCGACCTCGATGCAGTTGAAGCCGATGGGGACGCCGCGCTCGCGGATCGACAGGGTGCTGGCGCCCACCGCCCAGGTGTGACCGTCGCCGCCGGGCAAGGGCAGGGCGAACGGCGCGTGGACGTGGCCGGTCAGCACGAGGTCGACCTCCCCGCGCGAGAACCGTTCCGCCGCCTGCCGTCCGCCCCGGACCTTGCCGCTCATCGGGCCGCCGATCATCTCGACCAGCGGATGGTGACAGGCGACAATCTTCAGGGAGCCGGGACGGGCGACGTCCAGCGCCCGCACGGCCCGTTCGGCCTGACCCCGGGTGATGGCCCCCTTGGACCAGTTGGTCCGCAGCTGGGCGCCCCGGGCGGTATTCACCGGCGCGATGGCCACGCCCGCCCGCTGGACCGCCGCGTCCTGCAGGGCGCCGAAGTAGGTCTCGTAGCGCTTCCACGGCAGGAACAGGCGATGCGGCAGGCTGTAGTAGGGCGTATCGTGGTTGCCGGGCACGATCAGAAACTCCGACGCGAGGCTGTGGACCCATTTGCGCGCCGCCGCGAACTCGGTCGGCGCGCCCTCGCGGGTGATGTCTCCGGTGATGATGGTCAGGTCGGGGCGGTGCTCTGCGATCCAGGCCTTCACGCCGGCCACCGCCTCGACGTGCTCGCCGCCGAAGTGAATATCCGAGAGGTGCGCAAAGCGACGGACGGTCATGTCTGCGGCTCCGCCGCTGGCCGGGGAACGAGCGCCCGAAACGCCGTCGGCAGGAAGCGGAAGTCGGAAACCGCGTTGAGCCGCGTCGGCTCGCCATCAAGGACGGCCGGGATGCGGCCCGCCGCCCAGGCCCGGCCGCGCCGACACCGGCCGGCGTCCACGGCCGGATCGGCCCGCCAATCGCCCTGGGCGGCATGGAACCCGAGCCGGAACACTTCCAGGGCGTTCGCCGGATCCAGCGCGGCCGCCTCCAGGCAGCCGTCGAACTCGTCGAGCGCCTTGGACACCAGCGGCGTCATGAGCACGAGCGCGCCGGTCTTGCGGCGCGGCCCGCCATCAAGGGCGAAGCGCAGCCTGCCGGAGAAGGCGTTGTTCATGGCCCGGCGGGCGCGCAGGATAGCCAGCCGTAGCTTTCCTTCGCGTACGGACTCGCGCGCGCGCGCCCAAAGCGCCGGCGAGCCAAGGATGGCCGCCACATAGAAACGTTGCCCCTCGATCTCGCCGCCAGACACCGGCTTGACGATGCCGTCGGCGAGGATATCGGCAAGGGCGGTCTTCCAGTCGCGATCGCCATAGAGGGCGCCGGGCAGCATGTTCATCGTGCCGCCCGGCAGGGGCGCGACCAGCGGCCCGTCAGGTCCGGCCAGTTCGGCGCCCGCGCGAGCCGTACCGTCTCCGGCCACGATCGCCAGCAGGTCAGGACCGGCATCCAGGGCCTCTTGCAGGCAGGCTTCAAGACCTTCGTCGCCGGGGACCCGGACCGAGCCCGTCACCCCGGCTTCGGCCAGAATCCGCTCGGCCTCCGCCACGGCGTCCGCACCGGCGCTGCCGGAGAGGGGGTTCACCACCACCTCGACGCGCCTGATCACGACCGTGTCTGGTCCGTTGTTCACGTTCAATGCCTCACCCGACTTCCAATGCCACACGCTAACGGGAACCGGGGCTTGCAGGTTCCTGACCGGAACTCCCATGAGCGCGCCGCGTTGCCAATGCCGACGGGGGCCGAACCTTGGAGAGGCAGATGAACAAGACAATGATGAGGACCGCCCTGGCGATCGCCGCCGCCGGCATTCTGACCAGCGCCTGCACGTCGACGGGCAACGTGGAACGCAACGCCGCCGGCGGCGCCGCTCTGGGCGCCATCGCCGGCGCGGTGATCGGCAACAACGTGGGCGGCGGAGACGCCGGAACCGGCGCGGCGATCGGGGCGGCCCTCGGCGGCACCGCCGGCGCGGTCAAGGGCTGTCGCGAAGACGGCGGCTGCGGCGCCACGCCTGACCGTCGCCAGTACTATGACGAGCGCGCGGGTCGCTACTACTACTATGACCAGGCGACCGGCCGGTACTTCTGGGAAGACGGTCGTCCCCGGTAACGGATCGACGGATCACTGTTTTTCAGCGACCATCAGGACGGTCGGCGTTTTCGCCGGCCGTTCTTTTGCATGGGTGAGTCAGGATGAGCGCTATGTGGAAACACGGGCTGGTGGCCGCGGCCGTGATATCGGCCCTGGTCCTGGGAGGCTGCGCCACCCGGTCCCGGGTGGCTCCGACGAACCTGTGCGAGGACCTGAAGGTCTCGATCTACTTCGATGACGGCTCGGCGCGGATCACGCGCGACGCCCGGCAGGTCCTGGCGGAGGCAAAAGAGATGCGGAAGAGCTGCGCGCTCGGCGTTGTGGAGGTCCTGGGCCTCGCCGATGCGGTCGGCGACCCCCAGGCCAACCTGATCCTGTCCGGACAGCGCGCCAGGGCGGTGACGCAGGCGCTGGGCGGCTTCGGGTTCGGCAACGTCCGGATCGCCGCGGCCGGCGCCGCGGGGGCGGAAACCGCCGCGGGCGAGCTGAGGCCGCTGCGTCGGCGCG
This sequence comes from Caulobacter sp., assembly GCA_030652755.1. Lineage (GTDB taxonomy): Bacteria > Pseudomonadota > Alphaproteobacteria > Caulobacterales > Caulobacteraceae > Caulobacter. The sequence continues at coordinate 36,692 of JAUSPV010000144.1, forward strand.
CCGACGTGGTGTTCAAGAGCTCCAGCCAGTAGGCCCGCGACCGGTCCCGCACGAGAAAAGAGGGTGGTCCCTTGCGGGGCCACCCTCGAAGTTCGGCATCATCGAGAAAGGGGGTGCGGAGGCGGCAGGCTGACTATTGCCAGCCTCAAGTCGGGGGGGGCGTCGCCGCCTCCGCAAATCATAAACGCGGTCTCCTCGATATCCGTTCCCGCAACCGGCGATATTTTTTTCGGATTTCACCCGGACCTTGCCCGGCAAGGAACAGCGCGTGCGCCGGAACGTTCTTCCTGTCGAGAACACCCAAACAGGAGGCGTCCATGGCCACAATTTTCAACCGACCGCCGCCGGCCCAGGCCGGCCACGATGTGCTTGAGGCGACCGAGGCTCGCCAGGGGCGGCGGGGCCGCCATGCGTTCGTGATCCTGATCGTGTCCACCACGCTGGCCATCGGCGTGCTGTTCGCGGCCTGGGGCTTCTATTCCGGCGCCTTCACCGCGGCCAATGAAGCCAGTACGCCGACCGCCGCCGAGGCTCGCGCCACGACGGGGCCGGTTACCAACGTCCAGCAATAGGGGCCGACGGAAGGCTGCGGCTACGCTGCCTTCCGCGTCCGGCCGGGGTGGAAGAACAACGCCTGGCCGATCGCCGCCTTCACCGTTTCCGGCTGGAACGGCTTGGTGATCAGGAAGGTGGGCTCGGGCCGCTCCCCGGTCAGCAGGCGCTCGGGGAAGGCGGTGATGAAGATGACCGGCACATCGTAGCGCCCGAGGATGTCCTTCACCGCGTCGATGCCCGACGAGCCGTCCGCCAGCTGGATGTCGGCCAGCACCAGGCCCGGCATCTTGCTGGCGACCGCCGCCACCGCTTCGGTGCGGGTGGCCGCGATATCGACAACCGTGTGGCCGAGTTCGCGGACCAGGGCCTCGATGTCGGCGGCGATGACCGGCTCGTCTTCGATGATGAGCACGTCGGTCGCCAGTTCGGCGTCGATCTCGTTCTGGGCCTCGGCGATCAGCCGTTCAACATCGGGAAAGTCGGTATCGAGAATCTGGGCCGCCTCGGTCGGCGTGAAGCCTTCGAGCGCGGTCAGAAGGAAGGCCTGGCGGGAACGCGGGGCGATCCTCAGCAGCCGCTGGCTCGGATCGTGACCGCTGTGCTCTTCGGCGCGGTCTTCCAGCTTGGCGCCCGAACTGCACCAGATGGCGTGGAACACGTGATAGAGCGCGACCCGCGGCGAGAGGCGACTGTCGAGCTGCTTGTCGCCGGCGGCAAGCGCTTCCAGCGCGACTCGCACGTACTGGTCGCCGGAGGTCTGATCGCCCGTAAGGGCGCGAGCATACCGACGCATGTAGGGCAAATGCGGTGCAAGACGTGCAAGAAGACTCATGACCCCTCCCGTTTCTAGGTCTTCGTTATGGCGTGACGAAAACCGCCGTTGCAGGCGGTACGCACCCCTTCAGGTTCCCGAACGCCCTCGGCGAAGGAAGGTTCCCACGGGGCGATCACTACGTCATCATAAAGAACAGAGATATGGGAACCCGGCGGACAGGTGCGGCGTTGAGCGAGCGAAGTACACGTCAAAACAGGGGGCAGGCGCGCGCCCGCGCCGATATGATGATCGAACAGAATCCCATGGACGAACGTCGCAAGGGCTCGGCCCCGTTGGATGAAACCCGGCTTCGGCAGCGCGCCATAGGCGTGAAGCTTCGTCAGATGTTTGACGAGGTGGTCAATGAGCCTGTCCCGGACGAGTTCCTGGACATTCTGCGCAAGGCCGACGACAAAACCGGAGACCGCTAGATGGCAGCCGTTCAGGACGAGCGCCACGCGGCCATGACCGACCGTGAGCGCGACGCGATCTTCCAGCGCGAGCTGGTGAAGCTGATCCCCCACCTGCGGGCCTTCGCCCGCACGCTGACCGGCGACGCCACCCAGGCGGACGACCTGGCGCAGGATGCGATGATCAAGGCCTGGGATGCGCGCAAGAGCTTCCAGCTGGGCACCAACATGAAGGCCTGGACCTTCATGATCCTTCGCAACCAGTTCTATTCGGACAAGCGCCGGTCCTGGCGCCAGATCCAGCTCGACCAGGAAGCGGCCGAGCGCACGCTCGTCGCCGTCGATGACCCCGAGGCGCCTGTGGCGCTGGACGAGTTGCGGCTGGCCATGGCCATGCTGCCGGACGAGCAGCGCGAAGCTTTGATCCTCGTGGGCGCCGGCGGCTTCGCCTATGAAGAGGCGGCCGATATCTGCGGCTGCGCGGTCGGCACGGTGAAGAGCCGGGTCAGCCGGGCGCGCAAGGCGCTGCACGGCATCCTCGAGGCCGGAGACTATGATCGTGACGGCGGTTCAGCCGGGGACGCCATGCGTTCGATCCTGGCCGATGCGGAGCGTCTGAGCGCCGCCCGGTGAGGCTCCTGGGAAGGCTGCGCTGGGGTCCTGACACCACCATCCGGGTCCGGCTCGGCGTGGCGCTGGCCTTGGCGCTGGCTCCCGTTCTGCTGCTCGGCGCCGGCCAGTCGATACTTGCGTTCCAGCGCGAGGCGGCCGACCGGCAGGCGGTGCTGCAGTCGGCCGGCGAGCGCAGCGCCGCCACGGCCCGCGCTCGGATGGAGGCCGCCGGCGTCCTGCTCGAAACCCTGGGCCCGGGCGCCATCGGCATGGACTGCTCCAGGCGACTGGCGGAAATCAGTCAACGCCTGGGCGGCTATCAGAACCTCATCCGCTTTGACCGCATCGGCCGTGTATCCTGCGCCGCCGGGGCGGTGCCGGCGGACCCGGAGCGACGCGATCGGGACTGGTTCCAGGCTCTGGCCGGCGGTCGGAAGCAGGTCGTCACCCTGACGCCGGGCGCGAGCTATGCCAATGAACCGGCGCTGTTCGCGGCCGTGCGGTCGGAAGACCCGCAGGGCGGCTTCAGCGTGCTGGCGGCGGTCATTCCGCTTTCCAGCCTTCGACCGGAGCTCGCTGATCGCTCCCTTCCGCGCGAGTCGCAGGTGGCGATCGTGGACCGCCGGGGGGAAACCCTGTCGGTCACCGATCCGGCCGCCTTCCCGGACGATGTCAGCAGCTGGATCGACCGCGCCGCGACGCGGGATTCCGTCCTCACCTACGCCACCGACGATAATGGCGTGAGGCGCGCCTATTCGATCGCGCCGCTGGTGGAGGATGATCTGTTCGTCATCCTGTCCGCCCCGTCGCGGGGGCTGTTCGCCACGGCCTGGCTCGATCCCATGTCGGGGATCGTGTTTCCGCTGATCGGCTTCGTCGTCGCCCTGCTGGCGATGCTCTTCGCGACCGAGCGAGGCGTCGGGCGCTGGATCGTCTATCTGCAGCGTGTAGCCGCCATCTACGCCCGGGGACGGTTCACCGTCCGGCCCCTGCAGGCCGACCGGGCGCCGCCGGAAATCCGGGAGCTGGCGGCCACGCTCGACCACATGGCCGCCACCATCGTCGCCCGGGATGCGTCGCTGCACGACAACCTCGCCCAGAAGGACGCGCTGTTGCGCGAGATCCATCACCGGGTGAAGAACAACCTGCAGGTCATCAGTTCGCTGCTCAGCATGCAGGAGAGGGCGCTGACCGACCGGGTCGCGCGCCAGGCGATGAGCGACACCCGCCAGCGCATCACCGCCCTGGCGCTGATTTACCGCGCCCTCTACCAGGGCGCCGACATCAAGCATGTCGATCTGCGCCCCTTTCTGGAGGAACTGACAGGTCAGCTCCTGGCCGGCGACATGTCGGCCCACGGCAGCGTCCGCACCGAGGTGCGCGCCGACCGGCTGGTCATCGACCCCGACAAGCTGGCGCCGCTGGCCCTGTTCGCGGTCGAGGCGGTGACCAACGCCCAGAAGCACGCGCTGACCGAGGCCGGGGGCACGCTGACCGTGGAGTTCACGGTCCGCGGGCCGGAAGCGGAGCTGACCATCGCCGACGATGGCGGCGGTCGAAACGCCCCCCCGGATCCCGAGGATATCAAGGGTGTCGGCCGGACGCTCATGAACGCCTTCGCGCGCCAGCTGCGGGGCCGTTGCTCCCTGGAACGCAACGACATGGGCGGTCTGACCGCCCGCCTGATTTTTCCCACGCCGGAGGCCGCGCCGGACGGAACCTAAAGGCTCCGACTGCGTTCCCAATCCCGTGAAACAAAACGCCCGGAGATCGGGCCGAGGAGATGCGCGATGCGTAAGCTTGTAGTTCTGGCCATTGCGGCCACCAGCCTTCTGGCCGCCGCCTGCAACACCATTGAAGGCGCGGGCAAGGACGTCGGTGCGGCCGGCGCCGCCATCGAAGAGACGGCCCAGGACGCCAAGTAGGCCGTACAGGTTCGAGATCGAAGGCCCTCCGCCAGCGATGGCGGGGGGCCTTTTTCGTGGGCGCTAGTTAAATGTGTAGCGGATCGGCAGGTGCTTGGGTCCCGACACGAAGCTGCCGGCGCTGAGCTTCGGCTCGCCGGCGAATTCCAGTGACTTGAGACGCGGCAGCAGTTCCTCGAACAGGATGCGCATTTCCATCTTGGCCAGGTGCTGACCCAGGCAGAGGTGGGCGCCGTAGCCGAAGGCCAGATGCTTGCTGGGGCCGCGATCGACCCGGAAGGCGTCCGGCTCTTCGAACACCGCCTCATCGCGGTTGCCTGACGGATAGGCCAGCCACAGCCACTCGCCCTTCTCGATCCGGTGACCGCCGACCTCGGCGTCGGCCGTTGCGGAGCGCATGAAGTGCTTCACCGGCGTGATCCAGCGGATCGACTCGTCGACCAGGCCGCCGACCAGCGACGGGTCGGCCTTGACCTTGGCGAACTCGCCCGGGTTCTCGCACAGCCCCCAGATCGCGCCGGCCGTCGATGACGAGGTGGTGTCATGCCCGGCGGTGGCGACGATCACGTAGTAGCTCATCGCCTCGAAGTCGTTGATCGGCTCGCCGTCCAGCTTGCCGTTGGCGATGACGCTGGCCACGTCGTCGCGCGGGTTGGCCTTGCGGTCGTCGGTGATCGCCTTGAAGTACATGAAGAAGTCGGCGATCACGCCCTGCAGCGCCGCCATGGCTTCCGGCCCCTGCAGGTTCTCCTTGCCGCCGGAGCGGCTCAGTTCCGGATCCTGGGCCCCGAACAGCTCCTGCGTCAGCTTCAGCATGCGCGGCTCGTCTTCCGGCGGCACGCCGAGGATCTCCATGATCACGCGCAGCGGATAGTAGAGGGCGATCTCGTTGACGAAGTCGCATTCGCCGCCCAGCGCCGCCATGCGGTCGACGTGGTCGCGGGCGATCTGGCGGATGCGGCCCTCCAGCTTGCGGATATTCTGCGGCAGGAACCACGACTGGGTCATGATCCGGTACTTGGGGTGGTCGGGCGCATCCATCTGGACCAGCGTCCGCACCAGGTGCGGGCTGCCGCCGGTCATCTCGCGCACCAGCCGGTCGCCTTCCAGCGTGGTGAAGGTCGAGGCCAGGTCGCCGGAATGGAACAGGTCGTTCTGCCGGCTGATCTCGAGGATGTCGGCGTGCCGGGTGACGATCCGGAAAGGCGCGACGCCCTCAAGCTCGGCGCGGCCCAGCGGGTTGTTGGCGCGCAGCCAGCGGAAGGCGTCATGGACGCTGTTGTCCGCGTAGGCCTTGGGGTCGATCGCCTGGAAGGCGATCTCGTCGGGGATGCGATCTGCGCCGCTCATGGTGTGTCTCCTGCCTGCCCGCAGGATGCCGTCGTGACGTCACGGAAGCAAAGGCCGGACGAACGGCGTTCGCGTCTGCTAAGAGGCCGGTCATGCACGCCTCGCCCCTGTTTCGCCTGGCCGATGAGGCCGCCCTCGCCGCCTTCGTGTCGGAGCGCGGCTTCGCCATGATCGCGGCCGCTCACGACGGTCAGCCGCTGATCGCCCAGGCGCCGGTGCTGCTGGGCGGCCGCCGGCTGCGCTTCCATCTGGCGCGCGGCAATCCGGTCACGGCGGCGCTGCTGGACGGCGCGGCGGCGGTCGCGGTGATCCCCGGCGCCGACGCCTACATCAGCCCTGACTGGTACGGGATCGACGACCAGGTCCCGACCTGGAACTACCAGTCCGTGGAGGTCGAGGGCCCGGTCGCGGCGCTGGACGAGGCCGGCCTCATCCGGCTGCTGGACGACCTGTCGGCGCACTTCGAGGCGCGGCTCGCGCCCAAGCCGCCCTGGACCCGCGCCAAGATGACCCCGGGCCGGTTCGAGGCCATGCTGCCCGCCATCGTCGGCTTCGAGATGACCGCCCGGCGGCTGGAGGGGGTCAGCAAGCTGTCGCAGAACAAGCCGGCGGAGGCCATCGCGCAGGCGGCCGCGGCGCTGGCGGAGCGGTCCGACCCGGGAGCGGCGGAGATCGCCGGGCTTATGGCCGCCCTTACGCAGCGGCCCTGAACGAGGGGTTGCGGGCGAAGAGGCCCGTCCGGCCGCTGACCGGCCGGAAGGCGTCGGTCAGGTCCTGGGGCGCTACATCCGCGTCCAGCAGCAGGAAGCCGTCGGAGGGCAGGGCGGCGGCCAGGCCTTCCAGCACCCGGCGGCGGATGCCGTCGTCCAGCGCCGTCAGCACGTGCCGGGCCAGGATGACGTCGAACCGCCCCACCCCTGACAGGTCGGCGGCCAGGTTGATCCGCCGCCAGCGCACCCGCTGGCGGATGCGCGGCGACAGCTGCCAGTTGTCCTCGATCTTCTCGAAGTGCCGCACCAGCTGCTGGATCGGCAGGCCGCGCTGCACCTCGAACTGGGTGTAGAGGCCACTCTGCGCCTTCTCCAGACAGCGCTCGGCGATGTCGGAGCCGTAGATGTCGATACGGGCGCCCGGCTCAAGGTCGTGGGCCTCCTCGGCGATCATGGCGACGGAATAGGCTTCCTGACCGGTGGCGCAGGCGGCGCTCCAGATGCGGATCGGCTCGGGACCGCGCATGCGGGTCAGGGTCGGCAGGATGTCGTCGCGCAGCTGGTCGAACGTCGCCCGGTCGCGGAAGAAGGCCGTCTCGTTCAGCGTCATGGCCTCGACCAGCGCCCAGATCAGCGGCTCCTCGCGGCGGACCTTCAGCCCGGCGATCAGGTCCTCGACACTGTTGTAGCCCTCGCGCCGGGCCAGCGGCGCCAGCCGGCTTTCCATCAGATAGGTCTTGGCCGGATCGATCTTGAGACCCGCCCGCGCCTTGCACAGCGCCACGACCAGCTGGATGTCCTCGGGCGTCATCAGGCCAGACCCGCCATCTCGAACTTGGCGGCGATGATGTCGCCGTCGAAGGGTTTCATGATGTACTCGGTCGCGCCCGCGGCCAGGGCCTCGCGGATGCGGTCGGGATGGCTCTCGACGGTGCAGAACACCACCTTGGGCGTATCGCCGCCGGGCTCGGCCCGCAGCGTGCGCAGGAACTCCATGCCGTTCATCACCGGCATGTTCCAGTCGAGCAGGATGACATCGGGCATGGCCGCGCGGCACCAGGCCAGCGCCTCCAGCCCGTCGGACGCCTCGGCGATCTCGTAGCCGAGGTCCTCCAGGATGCGGCGGGCCACCTTGCGGATCACCCGGCTGTCATCGACCAGCAGACAGGTCTTCAAGACGGAACGCTCCTTCCCCAACGATCCGTTTTCGCCTGCGTGGGTTAACGGCCCGTGATGGAGCGCGGATAACGGGCGCCGGGCGGCGCGCTCAACGCTCAGATGGCCGGGACGACGGCCGCCAGCGTGACCCTGTCTTCGCCGGTCTCGGCCGCCAGATGGCCGCCGACGCCCTTGACGATCAGCCACAGGTAATAGGCCTGCACCCAGGCCCCGCCGACCGCGTCGCCGCGGTCCTGGCCCTGCAGGCCGCGCAGCACTTCCGGCTTGAGCCGGCCGCGCGGACCGACCGCCTCGATGCTGATCGCCACCTTGCCGTCGGCCTCGACCGCCCGCAGCGTCGCGGTCCCCCCCATCGGCAGGGCGCCGGCCGCGATCTGCGCCAGGTTCATGATCACCCGCGCCGCCGGCTTGTTGATGGCCGCCGGCTCGACCTTCCAGTCCAGCTCCGGCCGCACATGGGCGAAGACGCCCTTGGCCAGGCTCTCCAGCTCGCGGGCGTCGAAGGTCTCCGCCGTGGCCGAGGCGCCGAACGCCACCCGGGCGAACTGCAGCATGTCGGCCAGCTTGCGGGCGCTCTGGGTGATCAGGCCCATGGCGTCCTCGCGCATGTCCTGGGCGGTCGGGTCCTCGAGCAGGTCCAGGCCCGAGACGATCGCGCTCGCCGGGCTGATGAAGTCGTGGCACAGGCGCGCGGCGATCTGGGCGGCCAGCTCGGCGGCGTCCGGTACGAACGGCGCGGGCGGGGCCTCGGGGGCCGTCTCCGGCGCGGCTGGGGCGGGGGTGTCGGTCGGATCGCTCATCGGGGCGGACGTTGCCCTGATTTGAGCCGTTGGCAAACGGGGCCGCGCCCCCTACGGAGGTCGCCATGACCGCATTCCTCGAGCCGGGCGCCCTGGTGCGCCATCCGGATCGGCCGGACTGGGGTCTGGGGCAGGTGCAGTCGGTGGTCGGCGCCCGCGTGACCGTCGACTTCGAGGAAGCCGGCAAACAGACCATCGACACGACGGTGGTGCGGCTGGTCTTCGTGGCCGACGATCCGCGCGACCGGTGACGGTCCGGGGCGGCAGCAGGGAAATGAGTGGCATGAGCGACGACGCCGACATCGGCCGCATCCTGGCGGACATCGTGGAAGAGGCCGGCCGGCTGGTCCTGCCCTACTGGTCGCACGGCGGAACCGTGGCCCACACCAGCAAGGCCGACCTGAGCCCGGTCACCGAGGCCGATCAGATCGGCGAGAAGATCATCATCGCCCGGCTGAAGGCGCACTTCCCCGACATTCCGGTCGTGGCCGAGGAGCACGCCGCCGAGTTCGGCACGCCCGACGCCATCGGCCCGCGCTTCTTCCTGGTCGATCCGGTGGACGGCACCAAGGCTTTCATGCGCGGCGATCCGAACTTCACCGTCAACATCGGCCTGATCCAGGACCGCCGCCCCGTGGCCGGCGCCGTCTGCGCCCCGGCCAGCGACGAGACCTGGTTCACCACCGCCGGCGGCGCGATGAAGCGGGCCATGGGCTCGACGACCGAGACGCCCGTCCGCGTGCGCCCCTGGCCGAAGGGCGAGGCCGTCGCCCTGATCAGCCACACCATGAAGCCGGAGACCGTCGACAAGCTGGCCGCCGAGTACGGCTTCGACCTGCGCCTGGCGCTCGACAGCTCGATCAAGTTCTGCCGCATCGCCGACGGCACGGCGGACATCTACCCCCGCCACGGCCCGACCAGCGAATGGGACATCGCCGCCGCCCACGCGGTTCTGGAAGCCGCCGGCGGCGCGGTCGAGGGCTACCAGGGCGCGACCTTCGACTACGGCAAGGCCGACAAGCGGTTCCTGAACGAGTGGTTCGTGGCGCGCGGCGGGCAGGGCTGAAGGCACGGCTTCGCATCCTCTTCGGGCTTGGCGCGAACAGGTCGGGGAGGGGGCGGAGCGTCCGGGCGACGCCCGGCGTAAGGGTAGTGATGGGCCGTTTCGACGTCGTCGAAGCGCTCCGCGTGATCGTTCTCCCGCAGGCCCAGGATGCGCAGGGCTGTTCAC
>JAUSPV010000145.1 GCA_030652755.1 Caulobacter sp.
TACTGCGGCCGCTTCAACTTCTCCGGCGGCGACCAGCAAAAACGCGTTGGCAGCCTCTCGGGCGGTGAACGCGGACGCCTGCACCTGGCCAAGACCCTGGCCGAAGGTGGCAACGTGTTGCTGCTGGACGAACCTTCGAACGATCTGGACGTGGAAACCCTGCGCGCACTGGAAGACGCACTGCTCGAATTCGCCGGTTGCGCGCTCGTCATCAGCCACGATCGCTGGTTCCTCGACCGCCTCGCAACCCACATCCTCGCCTTCGAAGGGGACAGCCACGTCGAGTGGTTCGAGGGCAACTTCGAGATGTACGAGGAAGACAAGAAGCGGCGCCTCGGCACCGACAGCCTGATCCCGCACCGGATCAAGTTCCAGAAGTTCACCCGCTAGGGGCGGTCGTTCCAGGGCGCCGGCACGTCATCGGTTGACGCGCGGGCGTCGCGGGGCAATGTCGCGGGCATGACCGAGACCGCGAGCCTTCCCGTCCTGCTGCTGTCCCACGAGATGCTGGCGCCGATGCAGGCGGCGCTGGAGCCGAGCTACCGCGTGCTGCGGCTGTGGGACCATCCCGACCGCCTGACCTTCCTGGAGGGGGCCGGCCGCGAGGTGCAGGCCATCGTCCATGCCGGCGAGATCAAGCTGGGCGTCGACTTCCTGTCGGAGATGCCCCGCCTCGGGCTGATCGCCTGCGTCAGCGTTGGCTATGACGGGGTCGACGTGCCCTGGTGCCGCTCGCACGGCATCGCGGTCACCCATTCCCAGGGGCTGAACGCGGAGGACGTCGCCGATCACGCCGTCGGCGCCTTCCTCGCCGCCTGGCGCGGCATCGTCGTCGGCGACCGCACGGTCCGCGAAGATCGCTGGACGCACGCCGATCGCATGCGCCCCCGGCCGGCCCTGAAAGGTCGCAAGGCCGGCATCGTCGGGCTGGGCCACATCGGCCAGGCCATCGCGCGGCGGGTCGAGCCGTTCGGACTGTCGGTGTCCTGGTGGGGCCCGAACGACAAGGAGAGCCAGTGGCCCAGGGCGTCCGGCCTGCTGGCCCTGGCGCGGGACAGCGACGTGCTGTTCGTGGCCTGCAGGGGCGACGCGGCCAATCATCACCTGATCAGCAAAGCTGTGATCGAGGCGGTCGGTCCGCGCGGCTGCATCGTCAATGTGGCGCGCGGCTCGGTGGTGGACGAGGACGCCCTGATCGCGGCGCTCAAGGCGGGAGAGCTCGGCATGGCCGCGCTCGATGTCTTCGAGGAAGAGCCGACCCCGGCGTCACGCTGGACTGACGTGCCCAACACGGTGCTGACGCCGCACACCGCCGGCGGCACGCTGGAGAGCATTCCGAAGATGGTGGGCCAGACGCTGGAAAACCTGCGCCGCTACTTCAGCGAAGAGCCGCTTCTGTCACCTGTTCAGGCCTGAGCCGGCCGCCGTCGGCGGCCCGGTCCTAGATGTAGGCGAGGTTGTCTTCGTCGACTTTGGTGGCGGCCGGGGCAGGGTCGGCCGGCGCATCGATATAGTGCACGCCGCGCGGCGCCAGGGCGCTTTCCAGACGGGTCAGCACCGCCGCCGCGGAGAACGGCTTGGCTACGAACCCGGTCACGCCGACCGCGCGGCCGCCCTCGACGATGGCGCGGCTGGCCTGGGCGGAGGCCATGACGATCGGCAGGTTGCGGATGGCCTTGTCCGACATGGCCCGGATCTCGCGGGTCAGGGCGATGCCGTCCATCGGCTGCATGTACATGTCGGCGATGACGGCGTCGAAGCGGTGCTCGGTCAACAGCTTCAGGGCCTCCGGGCCGCTGGCCGCCTGCTGCACCTCGATATCGACGGCGTTGAGGATCTGGGCCAGGAACAGCCGCGCGTGGCGGTTGTCATCGACCAGAAGAACCTGCTTTCGCCGTCGACGTACCATGTGCATCCGCCCGGGAGCGGCCCTCGTTGATGGCGGCAACATGCGCGCGAGCGTGTTGCCGGTCCATGAATCGGAATGGTGAATGTCCGCGGAAACTCGTCGCGGGCCCACAGGGCGCCAGGAAGTCGCTCTGACCTCCAAAGCAGGCTATGCTGGAAGCGTCTCCCGCCGTTTTGGATTTCGACTGACGGTTGAGGCATTTCCTGCTTTACATAACGACATAAAGATATCTTTATGTCCTCCATGACGCTGAGTTCCGGCCAGACGGTGGAGATTCTGCGCGCCGCGGGGGAGCCGACCCGGCTGCGCATGCTGTCGCTGCTCGCCCGGGAGGAGCTTTCGGTGCTGGAACTGTGCCGGATTCTGGACCAGAGCCAGCCGCGCGTGTCACGCCATCTCAAGCTCCTGGCTGACGCCGGACTGGTCGAGCGCTTTCCCGACGGGGCCTGGGTCTTCTACAGGCTGGCCGCCGACGGGCCGGGTCGAGTGCTGGCTGATCACGCCCTGGCGCTGATCGCGCCCGCCGATCCGATCCTGCGCCGCGACGCCGAACGGCTCTCGCAGGTCGAGACCGAACGGTCGTCCGAAGCCGCCGCCTATTTCGCCCGCAACGCCGCGCGCTGGGACGAGATCCGCTCCCTCTACGTGGCGGAAGCCGAGGTCGAGGCCGCCATCGAACAGGCCGCCGGCGAGGGGCCGCTGGGCCGGCTGGTCGACCTGGGCGCCGGCACCGGCCGGATGCTGACCCTGCTGGGCGGCCGCGCGATCCGTGCGGTCGGCCTGGATCTGTCGCAACAGATGCTCAACATCGCCCGCCTGAACGTCGGCGAGGCGGGGTTGTCGGTCTGCGAGCTGCGCCACGGCGACATCTTCGCCACGGGTCTGCCGTCCGGCAGCGCCGACCTGGTGACCGTCCATCAGGTGCTGCACTATCTCGGCGATCCGGCCGCCGCGGTCGCCGAGGCCTGTCGGCTGGTGGCGCCGAAGGGCCGGCTGCTGATCGTCGACTTCGCGCCCCACACGCTGGAGTTCCTGCGCGAACAGCACCAGCACCGGCGTCTCGGCTTCTCCGACGAGGAGATCGGCCGTTGGCTCGCCACCGGCGGGCTCACACCCGGCCAGACCCTGACTCTGCCGTCGACCGTCGAGCGGGGCCTGACCGTGAAGATCTGGACGGCCCTCCGTCCCGCCGAAGCTGAAAGGAATGCCGCATGAGCCCGCCCACCGCCCTTGGACCCGTGGCGCGCGCCGGCGGCCGTTCCGACGGCGTCAGCGTCTCCTTCGAATTCTCGCCGCCCAAGACGCCGGAAGCGGAGGAGAGCCTGTGGGCCTGCATCCGCCGGCTGGAGCCGCTCAACCCCACCTTCGTTTCGGTGACCTACGGCGCCGGCGGGTCGACCCGTGAGCGGACCCACCGGACCGTCAAACGCATGCTGGACGAGACGACGCTGAAGCCCGCGGCCCATCTGACCTGCGTCGGTGCCTCCCGCGAGGAGGTGGACGAGGTGGTGCGCGACTACTGGGAAAGCGGCATCCGCCACATCGTCGCCCTGCGCGGCGACCCGCCCGGCTCGATTGGCGGCGCCTATGTCCCGCATGCCGACGGATACGCCAACGCCACCGAACTGACGCGCGGCATCCGCGCCGTGGCGCCGTTCGAGGTCTCGGTCGGGCTCTATCCGCAGGTCCATCCCGAAAGCCCCGGGATCGACCATGACATCGACGTGCTGAAGGCCAAGATCGACGCCGGCGCCACGCGGGCCATCACCCAGTTCTTCTTCGACATCGACACCTTCCTGCGATTCATGGAGCGGGTGCGCAAGGCGGGGGTGACCATCCCGATCTCTCCCGGGATCATGCCGGTGTCCAACTTCAAAGGGCTGCAGCGCATGGCCGATCCCTGCGGCATCCCGCTGCCGGCCTGGCTCGGCAATCTGTTCGAGGGACTGGACAATGACGCCGAGACCCGCCGTCTGATCGCCTGCTCCATCGCGGCCGAAACCTGCGCCCGGCTGGCGGAAGAGGGCTTCAGCGACTTCCACTTCTACACTCTCAACCGCGCCGACCTCGTCTACGCCATCTGCCGCGTGCTGGGCGTCCGCGAGGTCCCGCTCGCGCCGAAGGAAGCCGCGGGATGACCCGCCTGCAACGCATTGAACGCCTCAAAGAGATCGCCCGTGAGCGGATCCTGATCCTCGACGGCTCCTGGGGCGTGATGATCCAGCGGCGCGGCCTGACGGAAGAGGACTTCCGCGGCGAGCGGTTCGCCGATCATCCGGTGCAGATGAAGGGCAACAACGACATCCTGTGCCTGACCCGGCCGGATATCGTCACCGACCTGCACGACGCCTACTATGGCGCCGGCGCCGACATCAGCGAGACCAACACCTTCAGCGCCACGACCATCGCCCAGCGCGACTATCACGCCGAAAGCGCCGCCTACGACATCAACCTGCAGGGCGCGAAGCTGGCGCGCGAGGCCGCCGACCGCTGGACGGCGAAGGAGCCGCACAAGCCGCGCTTCGCCGCCGGGGCGCTGGGTCCGCTGAACGTCATGCTGTCGATGTCATCGGACGTGAACGATCCGGGCGCCCGCACCGTGACCTTCGACCAGGTCTATGACGCCTACCGGGAACAGGTGAGGGGACTCTACGACGGCGGGGTCGACCTGTTCCTGATCGAGACCATCACCGACACGCTGAACTGCAAGGCCGCGCTGAAGGCCATCCTCGACCTGCGCGACGAGGAGGGGCACGAGGAACTGCCGATCTGGATCAGCGGCACCATCACCGACCGCTCCGGCCGCACCCTGTCGGGCCAGACGGTCGAGGCCTTCTGGAACAGCGTCAAGCATGTGAAGCCGTTCGCCATCGGCCTGAACTGCGCGCTCGGCGCCGACCTGATGCGGCCGCATATCGCCGAGCTGTCGCGCATCGCCGACACCCTGGTCGCGGCCTATCCCAACGCCGGTCTGCCCAACGCCATGGGCCAGTACGACGAGGAGCCGCACCAGACCGCCCATGAACTGCACGAATGGGCGAAGGGCGGCATCGTCAACATTCTCGGCGGCTGCTGCGGCACGACGCCGGACCACATCCGCCACGTGGCCGACGAGGTCGCCGGCGTGACGCCGCGCCAGATTCCCGAGCGGCCCAAGGCCATGCGGCTGGCCGGGCTGGAACCGTTCGAGCTGGTCTGATATGGCGCTCGCACTCTCCCCCATCGAGGCTGAACAAATCCGGGATCTGCGCGCCCGGCTCAACCGCGTTCCTGCCGGATCGCTGGGCGACAAGTCCGTTGGCCCGCTGAGCAAGGGCTTTTTCGTCGTCTGCGGCCGGGTCGGGCTTGCGCCACAAACCGGCGGCGAGGGCTTCGCCTCGGTGGCCGAACTGAAGACAGCCATCGCCGAGGCCGACCTGATCCGGCTCAAGCAGATCGTCGGCAGGCTGCAGGGCCTGCAGGCTCAGGACTTCAAGATCTGGCGCAGCCTGTTCAATCACAGGGTTCTGCAGGCCGTCCTGACCCGCCGCATGATCCTCGGCGGGCGCGAACCTCCGGTAGAGGCTTGAATGGCCAAGACATATGACGCCCTCGACGACCGGCTGATCGCCTTCATCAAGGCCCAGAGGCTGTTCTTCGTGGCCACCGCCCCCTTGTCGGCGGAAGGGTCGGTGAACGTCTCGCCCAAGGGCTATGACAGCCTGGCTGTGATCGATGCGCGCACGGTGGCCTATGCGGACCTCGGCGGCTCGGGCGTCGAAACCCTGGCCCATGTGCGCGAGAACGGCCGCGTCACCCTGATGTTCTGCGCCTTCGAGGGGCCAGCCAGCATCCTGCGCCTGTACGGCCGCGGCGAGGCGGTGAGCTTCGACGAGCCGGGGTTCGCCGCGAAGATGGCCCTGTTCCCGAGCTTCGAGCGCGCCCGCTCGGTCATCACCCTCCACATCGAGCGCATCTCCGACAGCTGCGGCTGGGGCGTGCCGTTCTTGGACTTCAAGGGCGAGCGCGATCAGCTCCGCCGACACGTCGACCACCGCCCCGAGGCCGAATGGCGCGAACGGCGCTACGAGAGCAACGCCACATCCATCGACGGCCTGCCCGGCCTGGTCCGAAAGCCCCTGGTTCCCTGATGCGTCCTGTCTTCGTCAACATCGGTGAGCGCACCAACGTCACCGGCTCGGCCAAATTCCGCAAGCTCGTCGCCGAGGGCGACTACCCGGCCGCCCTGTCAGTGGCCCGCCAGCAGGTCGAGGCCGGGGCCCAGATCATCGACATCAACATGGACGAAGGCATGCTCGACGCCGAGGCGGCGATGGTGCGTTTTCTGCTGCTGATCGCCTCCGAACCCGACATCGCGCGGGTGCCGATCATGATCGACTCGTCGAAATGGAGCGTGATTGAGGCCGGCCTCAAGTGCATCCAGGGCAAGGGCATCGTCAATTCAATTTCCATGAAGGAAGGCGAGGCCGAGTTCATTGAGCGCGCGATCCTCTGCCGGCGCTACGGCGCGGCGGTGATCGTGATGGCCTTCGACGAAACCGGCCAGGCCGACACCTACGCGCGCAAGACCGAAATCTGCGCGCGCGCCTACAAGCTGCTGACCGAGACCGTCGGTTTTCCGGCCGAGGACATCATTTTCGACCCCAACATCTTCGCGGTCGCCACCGGCATCGAGGAGCACGCCAACTACGCGGTGGATTTCATCGAGGCCACCCGCTGGATCCGCCAGAACCTGCCGCACGCGCACATCTCCGGCGGGGTGTCGAACGTCAGCTTCTCGTTCCGCGGCAACGACGCGGTGCGCGAGGCGATCCATACCGCATTCCTCTATCACGCGATTCAGGCCGGCATGGACATGGGCATCGTCAACGCCGGCCAGCTCGGCGTCTACGCCAA
>JAUSPV010000146.1 GCA_030652755.1 Caulobacter sp.
GGCCCTGCCCTCATCCGTCCCGCACATTGAGCTGGCGCTGTGCGCCGTCATCGAAGAGCTCGACGGGCGTCTGAGCTACTGGGCGCTGCAGCACCCGTGTGAGCGTCCCGACTTCCACCACCCTGCCGCGCGCTCGCTGCGCCTGGCCCTGCCCCAGAACTGAACGCCATGCAATTCGGCCTCGATCGTTTTCTGCAAGACCCCGCCCTGCGCGCGCCGCTCAAAGGCCAACGTGTGGCCCTGCTGGCCCACCCCGCCTCGGTCACACGCGAGCTCACGCACGCACTCGACGCGCTGGCCGCGCTGCCCGACGTGACACTCTCGGCCGCGTTTGGACCACAGCACGGTTTGCGCGGCGACAAGCAGGACAACATGGTCGAGTCGCCCGACTACCTCGACCCGACACTGGGCATTCCGGTGTTCAGCCTGTACGGCGAGGTGCGCCGCCCGACCGACGCGATGATGGCCAGCTTCGACGTGCTGCTGGTCGACCTGCAAGATCTTGGCTGCCGCATCTACACCTTCATCACCACGCTACTCTATGTGCTGGAGGCCGCCGCCGAGCACGGCAAGGAAGTCTGGGTGCTGGACCGTCCCAACCCCGCCGGCCGCCCGGTTGAGGGCCTGACCCTGCTGCCGGGCTGGGAGAGCTTCGTCGGCGCCGGGCCGATGCCGATGCGCCACGGCCTGACTCTGGGCGAACTCGGCCGCTGGTTCATCGACCACTACAGGCTCGACGTCGACTACCGGGTGATCGAGATGGAGGGTTACGACCCCGCCGCCGGTCCCGGCTTCGGCTGGCCGCTGGGCGAGCGGGCATGGATCAACCCCAGCCCCAACGCGCCGAACCTGTCGATGGCCCGCGCCTACGCCGGCACGGTGATGCTGGAGGGCACGACGCTGAGCGAAGGCCGCGGCACGACCCGGCCGCTGGAGCTGTTCGGCGCCCCCGACATCGACGGCCGCCGGGTGATCGACACCATGCGATCGCTGGCCCCGCAATGGCTGAACGGCTGCCGCCTGCGCGACATCTGGTTCCAGCCGACCTTCCACAAGCACGTCGGGCTGCTGAACAACGGCGTGCAGATCCACGTCGAGGATCCGAGCTACGACCACGCCGCGTTCAAGCCCTGGCGCGTGCAGGCCCTTGGCTTCAAGGCGATCCGTAAACTGTATCCGGACTACGACCTGTGGCGGGATTTCCCCTACGAGTACGTGTTCGACAGGCTGGCCATTGACGTCATCAACGGCGGCTCGGGCCTGCGCGAATGGGTCGACGACAGCGAGGCGGCGCCGGGGGACCTCGACGCCATCACCACGCCGGACGAGGCCGCCTGGGAAGAGGTCCGCCGGCCGTACCTGATCTACTGACATGACGATGCGCATCGCCCTGCTGCGCGGCGTCAATGTCGGCGGCGCGAAGAAGGTGGCCATGGCCGATCTCAAGGCCATGATCGAGGCGCTCGGCTTTGCAGAGGTGAAGACCCTGCTGCAGAGCGGCAATGTGGTGTTTCGGGCCGGCGGCGAGACCGAGGCGGCGCTGGAGACCCACCTGGAGGCCGAGACCGAAAAGCGGCTGGGCCTCAAGACCAGCTACCTGGTCCGCGACGCGAACCAGTGGTGCGCGATCATCGACGCCAATCCGTTCCCGGAGGAGGCGCAGGCCGAGCCTTCGCGCACCCTGGTCACCGTCGGCCGCAACGCCATGCCGGCCGAGGCCCTCGACGCCGTCCGCGCCGTCATGCGGCCCCACGAGAAGCTCGAGGCCGTCGAGCGGCAGGTCTATGCCTGGTTCGGCGAGGGCATGGGCCAGTCGAAGGCGGCCGAGGTGCTGAACCGCAAGGCCGTCAAGGCGGTGGCCACGGGGCGCAACTGGAACACGGTGGTGAAGATCGGGGCGTTGCTGGGGGTTTAGCACCCCAATTTCCGTCATCCTCGGGCTCGTCCCGAGGACCCCTCATTCAGCTTCACTGTGAGAGCGTGATCACGTGCTCACCTGCGACCCCAAAAGGGGTCCTCGCCACAAGGGCGAGGATGACGGGGGTGGGGGGCCTGAAGCACGCAAGGCCTCAGCCCTTCGCCGCCTTCGCCCGCTCGATGCCGTCCAGCACCATCTGCTGCGCTTCCGCAGCGTCGCCCCAGCGGACGATCTTGACCCACTTGCCGGGCTCCAGGTCCTTGTAGTGGGCGAAGAAGTGCTCGATCTGGTCGAGCGTGATCTGCGGCAGGTCGGTATAGTTCTGGACGTTCTCGTAGCGCTTGGTCAGCTTGCTGGACGGCACGGCGATCAGCTTCTCGTCGCCGCCGGCCTCGTCCTCCATGATCATCACCCCGACGATGCGGCAGCTCATGATCGCGCCCGGCACGATGGCGCGCGTCGAGGCGACCAGCACGTCGCAGGGATCGCCGTCGTCCGACAGGGTGTGCGGGATGAAGCCGTAGTTCCCCGGGTAGCGCATCGCCGTATAGAGGAACCGGTCGACCATCAGGGCCCCGGACTCCTTGTGCATCTCGTACTTGATGGGCTCGCCGCCGATCGGAACCTCGATCACGACGTTGACCTCGTGCGGCGCATTGGCGCCGACGGGCACAGCTTCCAGACGCATGGCAGAACTCTCTACAGGTTAGGTCTTCGGACCGGCCGTCAGGCCGGCTCGGCTTCCAGGCGCTTGTCGAGATAGTCGCCGACATGGCCTTCGACGGCGGACAGCTTCTCGGCCCAGAAGTGGTTGGCGCCCTCGACCAGTTCGTAGTCGATGACGATGCCCTTCTGGGTGCGCAGCTTGGAGACGACCCGCTCCACCTCGACCGGCGGCACGATGGTGTCGGCCTGGCCGTGCAGGATCAGGCCCGAGGCCGGGCAGGGGGCCAGGAAGCTGAAGTCGTACATGTTGGTCGGCGGCGAGACGCTGATGAAGCCGTCGGTCTCCGGCCGGCGCATCAACAGCTGCATGCCGATGTAGGCGCCGAAGCTGTAGCCGGCGACCCAGAACTGGCTGGCTTGCGGGTTGCTCGCCTGCAGCCAGTCCAGGGCCGTGGCCGCGTCGGCCAGCTCGCCGATGCCGGCGTCGAACTCGCCCTGGCTGCGGCCCACGCCGCGGAAGTTGAAGCGCAGCACCGAGAAGCCGCGCTTCATGAACAGGTGGTACAGCTGCACCGACACCGGATGGTTCATGTGCCCGCCCGCCCGAGGGTGGGGGTGCAGGATCAGGGCGATCGGCGCGTTCTCACGCTTGCCGGGGGAATAGCGACCTTCGATCCGTCCGGCCGCGCCGGTCAGAACAACCTCGGGCATCCCGGGCTCCTGTTCTTGGCCAATGCGGGGTCAGAATACTTGACCATTCCGCTTGGTTTTCCTAAATCCACCATGCGCGGGCGGGCTTCCCCGGCTCGCGCGAGGCGCGGCTTTAGCACAGGCCGTACGCCGGATGCCAAGGAATCTCGCCATGCGCCTGTCCACCAAGGGCCGCTACGCCGTGATGGCCATGACCGACCTCGCCGGACGGCAGGACGCGGACGCGGCCGTGCGCGCCGTTTCGTTGGCGGACATCGCCGCCCGCCAGCAGATTTCCCTGTCCTACCTGGAGCAGCTGTTCGCCCGCCTGCGCCGTCGCGGCCTGGTCAAGAGCGTGCGCGGGCCGGGCGGCGGCTATCGCCTGGCGCTGTCTGCCCACGACACCTGCATCGCCGACATCGTGCTGGCCGTCGACGAGCCGCTGCGCGCCACCCGCTGCGCCAAGCTGGGCGGCAAGGGCTGCATGATGGGCGGCGAGCGCTGCATGACCCACGACCTGTGGGAAGAGATGGGCCGCCAGCTGCACAACTATCTGGCCTCCGTCTCGCTGGCCGACGTGCTGGCCGGCAAGCTGCGGCCCGACGTGTCGGAGGCGGCGTGATCTACCTGGACCACAACGCCACCAGTCCTGTCCGCCCGGAGGCGAAGGCCGCGGTGCTGCGCGCGCTGGAGGTCGGCGGCAATCCCTCGTCCGTCCACGCCGCCGGCCGCGCCGCCCGCTCGCTGATCGAGACGGCCCGGGGCCAGGTGGCGGCGCTGGTCGGCGTGGTCCCCGGCTCGGTGACCTTCACCAGCGGCGGCACCGAATCCAACGCCCTGGCCATCGAGAGCGCCGTCGCCGCCGGCCATGACCGCATCATCCTGGGCGCCACCGAGCATGGCGCGGTCAGCGAGAATGTCCGCGCGGCGGGGGGTCCCGTCGTCGTCTGGCCGGTGGACGCCCATGGCGTCGCCGACCTGGACTGGCTGGCCGCCGAACTCGGCAAGGGCGGCAGGCCGCTGGTCTGCCTGATGCTGGCCAACAACGAGACGGGCGTCATCCAGCCGGTGGCCGAGGCCTCGGCGCTGGTCCGCGAGGCCGGCGGCTGGCTGCATGTCGACGCGGTGCAGGCGGCCGGCAAGATCGCCATCGACTTCACGGCCCTGGGCGCCGACACCCTGGCCCTGGCCGCGCACAAGATCGGCGGCCCGTTCGGCTCCGGCGCCTTGGTGGCCGGCACACGCGCGACGCTTGTCCGCCGGCTGCACGGCGGCGGACAGGAGCGCGGACGCCGCGCGGGAGCGGAGAACCTCAGCGGCATCGCCGGCTTCGGCGCCGCCGCTGACGTCGCAGCCCGCGACCTCCCCGCCATAGCCGCCCAGGCCGTCTGGCGCGATGCCCTGCAGGCGCGGGTCGAAGAGGCCGGCGCGGTCATCCTCGGCAAGGCCGCCGCCCGCCTGCCGCAGACGCTCGGCTTCGCCGCCGAGGGCTTCGACGCCCAGATGCAGGTCATGGGCATGGACCTGGCCGGCGTCGCGATCAGCGCCGGCCCGGCCTGCTCGTCGGGCAAGATGAAGCCCAGCGACGTGGTCGCCGCCATGGGCCGCGCCGATCTGGCGGCCTTCGCCGTGCGTATCAGCGGTGGCTGGAACACGACGGAACACGACTGGATCTCGGCCGGCGACGCCTGGCTCGAACTGTACGCGCGGCATATCTCGCGCAGGAAGGAAGTGGCCTGATGGCTGCGGTCAAGGAAACGGTTGCTGCGGTCGCCGAGCTGGAGAAGTACCAGCACGGCTTCGTCACCGACATCGAACAGGACTTCGCCCCCAAGGGCCTGAACGCCGACATCGTGCGCTTCATCTCGGCCAAGAAGGACGAGCCGGAGTGGATGCTGCAGTGGCGGCTGGACGCCTACGAGCGCTGGCTGGCGCTGGAGGAGCCCGACTGGGCCAAGGTCCACTACCCGAAGATCGACTACCAGGACTCCTACTACTACGCCGCCCCGTCCCAGAAGGCCGGGCCGATGAGCCTGGACGAGGTCGATCCGGACATCCTGGAGACCTACAAGAAGCTGGGCATCCCCTTGCGCGAGCAGGAAGTGCTGGCCGGGGTTCAGGGCGCGCCGAAGTACGCCGTCGACGCGGTGTTCGACAGCGTCAGCGTGGTCACCACCTTCAAGAAGGAGCTCGCCGCCGTCGGCGTCATCTTCTGCTCGATGAGCGAGGCGGTCCGCGAGCACCCCGAGCTGGTCAAGAAGTACCTCGGCTCGGTCGTGCCGGTCAGCGACAACTACTTCGCCTGCCTCAACAGCGCCGTCTTCAGCGACGGCAGCTTCGTCTACATCCCGCCGGGCGTGCGCTGCCCGATGGAGCTTTCCACCTATTTCCGCATCAACGCCAAGGACAGCGGCCAGTTCGAGCGCACGCTGATCATCGCCGACAAGGGCAGCTACTGCTCCTACCTCGAGGGCTGCACCGCCCCGATGCGCGACGAGAACCAGCTGCACGCCGCCGTGGTCGAGCTGATCATCCTCGAAGACGCCGAGATCAAGTACTCGACGGTCCAGAACTGGTACCCGGGCGATCCGGTCACCGGCAAGGGCGGCATCTACAACTTCGTCACCAAGCGGGCCGACTGCCGCGAGGACCGCGCCAAGGTCAGCTGGACCCAGGTCGAGACCGGCTCGGCCATCACCTGGAAGTACCCGTCCTGCATCCTGCGCGGCGAGGGCAGCTCGGGCGAATTCTACTCGATCGCCGTCACCAACGGCCATCAGCAGGCCGACACCGGCACCAAGATGATCCACCTGGGCAAGAATTCGAAGAGCCGGATCATCGCCAAGGCGGTGTCGGCGGGCCGGTCGGACTCGACC